>JAFQLL010000100.1 GCA_017414645.1 Clostridia bacterium
AAATGGTATGACCACGTGTACATCAATATTCCTGAACAAAAACAGGGGAAGAGAGTAATACTTAACAAGAGAGCAACAGTTAATGTAAATGACACTTTCGAAGTGACTGTTGAAATTGGTTATGAGGATATTGAAATTATCCCCATTCTTGACATGGAAGCCGATATGGATAAGGTTACCTTCACCCTTGAGGGCGAAAAGATAAGCCTTTACGATGGAAAGCTTTACCGGAGAAGAACAAGTGACTATTTCAAGAAATACGAAAACCTTGAGCTTTTGGCAGAATATACAGCTGATGGTGTAAGCTATAAGGGCATGGCAAGCTTTACAAGAAGCGAAACACAGCCTCAGGAAGTAAACCTTGAAATGAAGAGACTGGTTGATGTTAAGCTTTCACTTACAGATAATGGTGATGTGTTAAAGGGCACAAAGCGTTATTATAAGATATATGACTCGAAAAACAGAATGGTGGATAGCTTTTCGACCTATGATGCAGTAAGCACTGTGAAGCTTATGGAAGGAGAAAGCTATACAGTTTCTGCAGGCTGGGGCTTAAATGCAGGCTCAGAAAGCTTTATAGCAAGAGAAGGCATGGAGGTAACATTAGATCTGAAGCATAACGGATTTATATACGAGGCACTTGGCGGTGCAAGCTTCTTCAGAGAAAATGGTTTTACAGCCGACAGAAGTATAAGCCTTAACCAAAATGGTGATATATATGTAAAAGCAAAATTTACCAGCTGGTACATTAAAAATCCTGATGTGAGCGAGGCTTATAACTACATTGTTCTGCCCGAGGGTGCTGAAAATGTAGAGTTTGCAGGTCAATACGACTATGACAGTGCTTCCGGCACAATCAGAATAAAATATAATCTTGCTGATATGAGCATATTGCATATAGACCACCTCAGCTTTACAATACCATACGAAAAGCTTACAGAGGATGCTATGGTAACAAGCCATGTTAAATTTGTTTACGATGGCGAAACCTACCCAAGGGATAATAACGGCTTTAGCCTTATGGATTATGCTATGGCTTTATATGCGCCTGAAAGAGCGAGCGTAAGTGAAGCCAAAGATGGCGTTAAAGTAAGCGTAAGCTTGCCTTTGGCAAAAAAGGGCACACTTGAAATTTATGACGATGAAAGCCTTGTGGCAAGCAGTGCTACAGACAAGGGCAAGGTAAAATATAACTTTAATATTAAACCTGCCGAGGGCATAGGTAACCATAAAATAATGGCGGTTTACACTGCGGATGAAGTGAGCCTTACAAGGCAGAGAACATTAATGGTTGTTGACAACGGAAGACCCATTGTTAAAACAGCAGAGGTAAGTATTGACAACTACTATCTGGGAGATATACTTAACCCAACCAGAAAACTGACATATCAGGTCAGCAGTGAAAATATTGCTTACTGTACAGCAACCTTTACAAACCCCGACAAGGTTGAAAAGGCATGGCTTGTTGGCAAAACTGATAGCGAGTTTGACCGTATTGAGCTCTTGAGAGTACCCGGAACGGATCAATTTACCGGACGAGGAAGGCTGGGCGATGTTATAAATTGCGTTACAGCACTCCGCATTGAATTTGAAGAAGCACCATTGACCCTTGAAAATATGGAAGATGTTATCTACGGCGACTTTGAATGGGATTATGAGCATATTGTGCCTGTAGGTGGAGCTGAGAGTATGGAAATGTATGCTTCCCTGTTTGATGCCAAAGCTTACGAAGGCTTTGACTATGGTCCATACTACGGTCAGAGCAAAGAAAGCCAGGCAAAAGCCATGGAAGACTGGAACACATATGTTCAGATGGTAAATAACGGCGTGTTCGAGAAGGATGAAACTGAAGCCGAGGCTGAATTTGAACAGCTCTTTGGTGAAGACAATACCTGGGAAATACCCTCTGTTACAAACGGAAAGGAATACTTCCAGAAGAGCTTTAAGTACGATCCCGACAAGATTGAGGAAAAACTGAATTCGCCCTATGCATTTAGTGTTAATATTAACGGCGAAAAGCGAAAGGTGCTTATTGAAGTTGAAATAGTGGGCGACGAGATGTACATAGTCTACTACGGTCTGGGAGACCTTCTTATGCCCCGTGTGCCTCAGATTGATGCCGATACTGTATCCGGCGCAGGTGTAAGCGATAAAATTGACGACTGGACAAAGAAGGGCGTAGAGGCATGGGATAAATGGAAAAACTACGGACAGCCCATAAAAGACCTTTTAGACGATGACGATGACGGAGGCGGCGGAAGCGGCGGAGGAGGATCCCCCTGCGGCGGAGGCAAATCAGAGAGAGAAAAACGCCGTGAAGAGGTGGATAAGGCCTTTGACGATGGCTGGGAACTTGCAAAAGAAACCGGTGGGCTTCTGTCATGGATGCAGCTTGGCGGTTTCAGTGGCGGAGGCGTTGCACCTGACCTTCTTTTAGACGATGATGGCGTGGGACATAAGCTTTTTGAACTGCAGAGGGATAGAATCCATCAGATTGATGATATCATTGACGATATGAATCCTGATCCACCCGGTGGTGATGATCCCTGTGACCCGGATGACGATGATGATGACGATGGTGGTACACCTATTAATCCTCTTGTTGACCCGTCTGGTTTCCTGTATCGTGGCGCAACAGGTTATGCAGCAGAGGGCGTAAATGCGTCTATCTATTATCTTGAAGAAGACGGCGTTACATGGACACTCTGGAACAGTGAGGACTACGGCGAAGGACCTAACCCTTACCTTAGTGAGGCGAACGGCTACTACGGCTGGGATGTACTTATGGGCAGATGGAAGGTAGTATTTGAAGGTGAAGGCTACAATAGGGCAGAGAGCATTGAGCTTCTGGTTCCGCCACCACACCTTGATGTTGACATTATGCTTACAAGTACACTTGCACCTAAGGTAGAAGAGGCTACAATCAAGGCTGACGGCAGTATTTATGTTAAGTTTGACCACCTTATGACACTTGATAGTATTAATAGTGATACATTAACAGTCAGATTAGGTGACGAAGTCCTTACAGGCGCTATCACACCTGTTGACGAAACTGTTACAAAGCTTGGCATTAAGCAGAAGGCGCTCGAAACCGATGCTAAGGTTGGCGTAAAGGTTGCAAGCGTATTTAAGTTTACACCCGAGGATGTACTTCTTAGTGGCATGACAGTAAGCCTTGATATTGACAAGAGCGTTCTTGGCTATAACGGCATCAGCATGAAGGAAAATGCGGCGTACAGCCTTGCAGTGCCCGAAGTTGACAGCAGCATGACACTTTACAGCTTGGAGAATGTACTGGAAGATAACCTTTACCTTACAATAGGTGAAAGCTATGACCTTTCTGATGCATACAAGGCAACATATACAGACGGCTTTGGCACATTTGCTGTAAAGGAAGATGCCGAAATAAGCTGGAGCACAAATGCCGAGGGCGTTGCAACAGTTACTGAAGACGGTATTATTACCGCAGAGGGTGACGGCATTGCAACAATCTTTGGTGAATGCGAAGGCGAAACCATTGCATTTGGTGTTTATGTAGAACGTGCTCCACAAAAGGCAGACAAAAACGAAAACACAGTTAAGTTCTGCCGCGAGGATAACCTTGTAATTGACAAGGCATGTTACGTATGGAGCGATGCAAGTAACTTCAGCTTAGAGGGCGAAATTGACGGCGACGAAAAGTATATGCCCACTGCATGGAGAATTAAAGAAGGTGGCAGCATTACTGCAGAAGGCGTTGTGCCCGATACAGAAAGTGCTATCCTTGAAATTTATACTCCACAGATGGTTGGCGTGCTTGTTGCTGAAATCGACTACGAGCTTTATAAGTTTAGTAGTGGCAGATGGGTAGCAACCGGTCAGGTTGACACAGCTGTAAGACAAATTGAAGTAACAGAGGTTACAGGCATAAGCGTAAATACACCTCCCGTTGCATTTGTACATGGCGGAGAGCTTGATTTAAGCAATATGCTTATTGACATTGAGCTTTCTGACTCAACTGTTTCCACAGTTAAGTACACAAAGCTTAAATCCTACGGCATTACAATGAGCATAAACCATGGTGACATTGTGACAGTTAACGATACCACTCTTACCCTTTCTCATGAGAGAACAGGTATAGTGCTTGACATTCCGCTTACTATAACACATGAGCATGACTATAGCGAGGAATGGACTGCTGACGGTATTGCTCACTGGCACGAATGCTCAATTTGTAACGAAAAAACAGATTACAGCTTGCACACTGACGGCGTTATCTGCAGTGAATGTAATTTTGACAAGATGAGCGTTAACGCAAAGGCCGAAATTACTTCTGTAGAGGAAGGCAAGGTTAAGATTACAAGCGATACAAACATAACACTCACTTTAATCTTTGCAGACTATGAGTCTGATGCAATAAAGGGTGTAAAGAAAGTAGAAGTAACCCTCACAAAGGGCGAAAACACCATTACAATCCCCGAGGATGTAGTGCTTAATACAGGCGACAAAATCCTTCTCTGGAAAGTAGATTTTGCAAGTTTGAAGAATGTAAGTAATGTTTATGTAATTGAATAATTAAATTTACAAAAATGAACCCTCTGATTTTCCGGAGGGGTCATTGTATTATTCATTAAGCCCAAATACAGAAAAGAGCACTGATTTTGATACAAAATCGGTGCTCTTTTCAACTAAATCCGTCTTTACAGACGGAATAAATCTGCTACGCAGATGAAATCACTACGTGATGAAATCGCCTGAGGGCGATAAAGAGGGATTTAATTTCATCAAAGCATTTGCTTTGATTTCATCCAAAGCTTCTTATATCAATTTGTGTGGTGAACGCCAGAAAAAAACGATGATTTTGATAGAAAATCACCGTTTCTTTATTGTTAACCTATTGATTGTGTGAACAAGGTTTTACAGGGAGCATGAGGGGATAGGGTTTTGTAATCATCCCAGTAAAAAACCTTTGCCGCTGTTATATCCTTCGGAAGGGGTATTGTAACAGTGCTTGTAAATGTGTGGGCAGAAACAAGTGTGTCACCCTTATAAAGTGCAAGAATAAAGCTTCTTTCATCGGAGGATGCCGTTACAGTGATGTTGCTGTCTGAAACATTGTATTCCGCATTAAATTGATACTTAACCTTAATGGGGAAATCGTAGGTTTTCTCTGTTTTTCCACAGGAAAGTGTTGCAGTAAGGATAACTGTGGCATCAGCTGTTGTATTGACCTTGCCTGCAAGGGAAAGAGCCTTTTCATCGGAGGATTTTGTCCATGTTATTTTACTTGAGTAAGGACCAACTGTGGGCAATGTAATGTCGGAGGTTACATTCTGAGTATCACAGCCAAAATCCATAAAGCGTATGTCAAGGTCAACCCTGTCTTCATCTGTAAGAGGCTGCTCCTTTAAATTTTCATTTTCGCTTCCTGCAGCTTTAAGGTTTCCCGTTGAACCGTCTGCTTGTCTGGTATCTAAAGAAAGATACAACTGGTTTATTACAAGACCATCCTCACGAGGCCATACGTTCAGCGTATAGGTGCCGGGCGAGGGAATGGTAACAGTCCAGCTTGAATGAGAAAACCATTCTTCAGTTTTGGTAACAGGTCGGTTGTTTTGTGAATTGGAGGAAAAAACAACCGACCCATTCAAACCAAAATGGAAGCTGTCCGATGCATCATCGGGACAGGATAGGTTTGCTGAAACATAATACTTTCCCGCTGTTGTAAATTCTGCCACAAAGGAAAGGTAGGGGGCGGAGGCTATGGCAGAGGAATTAAGCCAGTTTGTACCCTTGTTAGGTAATACAGTAATTGCATTATTTAAAGCTGACCAGGAATGTGTGGAGGCATTTGTTATAAAGGCATAGTCCGTATTTGAAAGTGCATCGGCTGCATTTATAACAAGCTCACCGTTAACCTCCTTGTAGCCTTCCGAAGCTTCGTTTGTTACCAATAAGGGGAATGTTTCCTGTGTATTGTCAGCATCGGGCTTTGAAATGGTTGCAACAATGTCTGTTGTGCCCTCTTTTAAACCATAGATTGTAAGAGTGGGAGCGTTATATTCCACCTGAGCAATACCCATATCTGAGGTTTCAAAAGTGATAGTTGCATCACCTGAAGCATCTACAGCTATTGTATTAACTGTGCCAACGCAAACTGTGAGGTTGCCTAAGGGAGCAATTGAAGCTGTGGGGGTTATTGTTTTTAAATATTCGGGAATGCTGCCGATTACTGTTTCTTTACTTTCAACAATGCTGTTGGGGCTTTCCTTGGGCCCTATGTGTGAAGAATCAGAGGCTGTTGTTTCAATAACAATCCTGTCAAAGGCAATGGATGCATCTATCTTATATACCACTAAATCATAATAGCCTTTTTCGGGAATAGTGATTGAGAATGTAAGGGGCTCGTAGCCACGCATTACATTTGCACCCCAACTGCCTGAGGTGTTGCGGTTGCCTGAAAGAATTGTGGGTGTTTCATCCTTAAGACCTATGGCAACCTGGCAACTTCTTGCTTCGTTATTTTCACTGCCCTCGTTAAGTGTGGGAAGGCGATGAAGTGTGCCTTGGAATGTGCCCTCTGTTTCGAAATAAACGTGATAGACAAGCTGAGCTGTTGAGGAGGAGTTATACGGATTTCCTTTTTCGGCAAGGTCGGGGAAGCCCTTTACTGAGTCACCTGACTGACCTAAGTTTTCAACAACTGCCCAGTAGCTTCCGTCGGCGGCGGGAATGTTTTCTGTGTAGTGCTCCGCTTCGATTACAACAAAGCCGTTTGCTTCGGCATAGCTGTTTTCTTCAAGCACAGTATCGCTCTTTGTAGCCTTTACATTAAAGGTGATTACTGCATCACCGATTTTTTCTCCGTTTTCATCGGCGTTATAGACACTTATTGTGCCGAAGGTGTCGCCAATGGGAAGACGGGACCAATCGATGGAAGCGATTATCCTTTCTTCTGTGTAAACGCTGCCGTTAGTCTTTGAAAGTGTGATAAAATCGTCCTTTTCGATTACATAGCTTTCTGCAAATATGTTTTTGCCGTAAACGTCAATAAAACGTGAATTGTCGGCAAGAGAATTGAAGGAAAGAGTGACATTGTCTGAGGGAAGCTTCTGACCTTCACAAACTGCACCAACGCCATCCGAGGGGGAAGTAGAGGAATATTTGCTGTCATTTACCAAAAGTGCACCTTGGTCGGGCTGGTAGCCGATTACGTGGTCATAGTTTAAAATCTTGCTCCACTTACCGTCATTAAGTGAGCCGTAGTAAGCCTGGTCGCTCTTTATGCGGGAAACAGCCTC
>JAFQLL010000101.1 GCA_017414645.1 Clostridia bacterium
AAGCAGGTGAAGTTTCAACCTTTCGGTTGAAGTGAAGTTGCAGCAAGCTGCAATGAAGTTTTGTGCTACGCACAAAGTGAAGTTAAGTTTGCTCCACTGTGCCACCGGCACAACTTCACTACGAAGTAACTTCACTGCCTCAGGCAACTTCACTTGCCCTTTGGGCAAACTTAGTTGTTCTATTAAAAACATAACCCCGAAGAAGTAAAATTCTTCGGGGTTGTTTTTAATAGAACAGTATATCCTCGTATGTAGGCATGGGCCAGAAGTCCTTACCTACCATGGGCTCAATTGCATCGGCATAACTGCGCAGCTCCTGTGCAAGAGGAAGCACAACATTATGCATATACTTTGCACCCTCCATAACATTCATAGCCTCTGCCTTTTCAACCTCAACCTCAAACTTTGCAGTTGTGGCATAAAGCTTTTCGAAAAGGGGCTTTATGCGGTAAATCATGTCTGTTTCAACCACAGCATCAATACCAAGCTGACTCATGCTCTTAACAGCGCCTGCCAGATATGTAAGGTACTTGCTTACCGCAGGAATAATTTCCTTTTTCGCCATGTCAAGCATTGTAAGACATTCGTAATTGTTAATCTTAAAATACTTTTCCATGCGGATTTCGTAACGGCTTTCAAGCTCTGCACGTGTGTACACACCCAATGATTCAAAAAGCTTTACGCTCTCATCCTTTGTAAACTCGCTGAATGCCTCAATTGAATGTTTAAACGCAGGCAATCCTCTTCTTTTTGCTTCTTCTGCCCATTCCGTTGAATAGCCGTTTCCGTTAAACACTATTCTGGGATAGTGCTTTTTGAAAATCCTCTTCACGCATTCCATTGCCGCACTCTCAGGGTCGTCCTTAGCCTGGATTTCATCGGCAATCATTTTCAGGCTGTTTGCCACAATGGAATTTATAACAGTGTTCGGACCTGCAATAGATGCAGAGGAGCCAACAGTTCTGAACTCGAACTTGTTACCCGTAAATGCAAAGGGACTTGTTCTGTTTCTGTCAGTATCGTCCTTTTTAAATGCAGGAATTGTAGATGTTCCTAAATCAAGCGTGCCGCAGTCAAGGTCAACCTTGTCGTCTCCTGCAATAATGCTTTCAACAATTTTGTCGAGAGCATCGCCCAGAAACATTGAAATAACGCTGGGAGGTGCTTCGTTGCCACCCAGACGGTGGTCGTTGCCGGGATTGGCAGCACTTGCTCTTAAAAGACCGCCATGAAGGCTTACAGCCTCCATTGTTGCAGCTAAGAACACCAGGAATTCAATGTTGTGCACAGGGTCCTTGCCCGGCTTAAGAAGGTTTCTGCCTGTGTCGGTAGAAACAGCCCAGTTGTTGTGCTTACCTGAGCCGTTAAGACCCTTGAAGGGCTTTTCGTGCAAAAGGCATACCAGGCCGTAATGGTCAGCACACTTTTTAAGGGTTTCCATAACCATATAGTTTGCATCAACTGCAGTGTTTGCGGAGCTGTACACGCATGCAAGCTCATGCTGACAGGGCGCAACCTCGTTGTGCTTTGTTTTTGCAAAAATGCCGAGCTTATAAAGCTCTGTGTCGACCTCTTTCATGAAAAGGGCAACGTTTTCGCGAAGCGAGCCGTAGTAGGCATCGTCCATTTCCTGACCCTTGGGTGCAGGCGCACCAAAGAGTGTTCTGCCTGTAATTTTAATGTCCTTACGTTTTTCAACGTGCTCCTTTGAAACAAGGAAGTATTCCTGCTCAGGGCCGACTGTTGCAATAATTTCCTTTGTTTCATTATCGCCCAAGGCTCTCAAAACTCTTAAGGCTTCCTTTTCCAAAGCTTCACAGGAGCGCAGAAGAGGTGTTTTCTTATCAAGGGCTTCGCCTGTGTAGGAGCAGAAGGCGGTGGGAATGCAAAGTGTAACGCCTGCAGCATCCTCCTTTAAAAAGGCAGGAGAGGTTGTGTCCCAGGTGGTGTAGCCACGTGCTTCAAAGGTTGCACGAATGCCGCCCGAGGGAAAGCTGGACGCATCGCTCTCGCCCTTTATAAGCTGTTCACCGGTAAACTCCATAATTGCTTTGCCTGTTTTTGGGTCGGGGTTTATGATGGCATCATGCTTTTCGGCAGTAAGGCCTGTTAAGGGCATGAAGAGATGTGTGTAATGAGTTGCACCCTTAGCCATTGCCCAAGTTTTCATTGCCTCGGCAATTTCGTTGGCAGCAGCCTTTGACAAAGGGCCTCCGTTTTTAAATTCCGTATATGTTTGTTCTGTAAGCATCTCACGCATAACATCGTCAGAAAATACGTTACAGCCAAAATATTCACCCAAAGGTTTTTCATTCATCATAACAAATCCTCCTGTCGGAATTTTCTACATAATAACCTATATTATATTTAAACATATTTTATTAACAAAATCAAGAAATAATTGCAAAAAACCAACGGGGACAGTCCCCGTTGGTTTAATCGCCGTTGGTATTTTGTACATTATTTAATTACCCAGTTTACATAGCCCAAGCTGCCGTCGCTCTGGCAAAGTCCATCCTCTGTAAAGGTAAGATACAATCCGCTGTGACGAACACGCAGCTTATAGGAGCCGTCGCCGTTATTCACAAGTGAGAAATGCTGGTTTGTGCCGCCTGTTACAGAATACAGAATTGCACTTGCGCCGTTTGCCACACTGTTACCTGAAATGTCGAAAACCTTGCCTGTCTTTTTATCCTTTATGAGGTAGAAGCCCTTTTCAACGGGAACAAATTCCCACACATTTTCTTCTTCGCCAAGAGCAAGCCCCTCGCCTTCAACAAAGGTGAGATTTTCGCCTGTAACCTGAAGGGATATTGTCTTTTCGCCTGCATTAAGAATGTTACCTGCCGGCTCAACAATCCACATTGCGCCGTCTTCCATGCTGACTTCAAATTTTTCGTCAATTACAAAGCCTGTGGATGCGTCAATCATTGTATAGAACTCACCTGTCTTCTTAAGGCCCAATGCCGATGCATCGCCAAGTGTAAGTGTACCGTTTACCAAAGCCACATATTTGCCTGTAGCCTTATTGCAGAATACGCTGGAGCCTGCACTGCGTGTGTAAACCTCCCAGGTCTGCCATGAGTCAATTGTCTCGTTTTCATCGCAAAGAGTGAGAGTGCCGTTTTTGTCGGTAAGGTACTTACCATCAAGGGAAAGCTTAAGCTGCATGCTCTTGTCCCAATCGCCTACAGCGTAAAGGGTTGCCTCGTATTCGTCCTTATAGTCCTTATAAAATTCATTATCAACTGCATACAGAAGACCCTTGTAGGCTTTTGCTCTTGCAGGGTATGTTTTTTCAATTGCTTCTACGCGCATATCGTCGCCGCGTGCAAGAAGGTAAAGGCGGGAATATTCAGCCAAATCTTCCCAACGGTTTGTTTTGCCGTAGCCTGTTACAGGCACCATGTCCTGAGCAATTGCTCTGTACCATACGTTATTGTCCACTCTGCCGTTGTCCATAACGTGACCAAGCTCATGAGCAAACATCTGCACCATGTTGTTAACGTCGCCGCGGTAGGCAGTGTTGTTCCAGATGGTGTTATCGCCGCCATTCCAGCTACTTGTGTTCATGCTTGTGTAAATAAACCTGTACAAGGTTTTTGCAATGGGCATTTCAAAGCATGCAACCGCTTCGCCTACAGTGGCAGCATATTCCTCGTCGTTATCGTAGGGAGAATAATACTTAAAGGTGTGGCTGTCACCGTTTTCCTTGTCGGTAATTGTAACATCGTAACGGCGGGCATCCTCCTCGGGAATACCGTGCCAGGACTGCCATACGTTTTCTTCAATGCCTACAAACTTAACCTCAATGTCGCGCTGGAGCTTTGTTGCCATAGAGCCGTACATTAAGCTTGTGGGCTCAACTGTAAAGCATTCCTCCACGAAAGCAAGCTGTTCTTCGTAGGAAAGGTTAAAATAGTCGCGCTCAACAATCATTTTTTCAACCTTGTCATAGGTAAGAAGGTTAAATTCGCCGCCCGACATCAAAAAGTCGTAAAGGCGCTTGTAGCGATAATCGGAAAGACTTTTTGCCGCATCGCTGTCAAGCATTTTTTCAACCATGGGCTCATACTCGCCCACAACAGTTAACTTCCATACCTGGTTCAATTCCTCATTCTTTGCTTCCTGAGTAATTGCACCGTCTTTTTCTGTAAGGTAAAGGTTTGAAAAAGCCGACTTTATGTAATAGCCGTTCTCAGCGTTTTCAAGTATCCATCTCTGGTTATTGGCACCGGTAGAAGTCCACTGAATGATACTTACGCCCTCATCCATTGATGCCGAATTTACATCTGCTGCAAATTCGCCGTTTACGAAGGAATAGCTTCCGCCTAAAAATGCCTTAAAGCGCCACTGGGTTTTTGTATCACCTACACAAAGCGCCTTGCCTCTTTCCTCACCCGAGGGTGAAAGATAGCCGTTTTCGTTTTCAATTACGCAGATTTTATTTGTGTAATCTGCTGCTTTGTCTGCCATAACAGTGGTTACTGCACACATTGAAAGGAGCATTGCAACCACCATTATCATTGATAAAACTTTTTTCATTTTACCACAACCCTTCTGTGTTTTATATAAATATTCTATAATTGCGGTAAAATTTTGTCAAGACCAAGAGGAAACAATTTCAAATTCTAATTTCATGTTGCAAGGAAGCAGGTTTCTTATAAGCTTTCTGGTAACGCTGTCGTCCTCGCTTACAAGAGTTTTTATGTGCATGGTATTTGTTTCAGCGTTATATCCGAGCACTAAATACCCATCTAAAATCCAGGCGGTTATGTAATCATGCAAAATTTCAAGGGTGGTTACACCAAAGCGTCTGAAAAGCTTTTTTGCACGCTCAGTACCATACACCCCGTACTCATTTTGTAAAAACATATAGCCCGGGTCTCCAAGAAGCTCAAGGTGCACATAGTAAAGCATACCTGAAGCCTCCCGCCAGAAGCCGGAAACAATACTCTTCTGCCATTGAGCTATTTTTTCTATTTCGTCAAATTCCAGCATAAAGTCCGGATATTTAAACATCTGCTCACTCTTCATTGACGTACACTTCCCCCACTATCTGGTTTTCGCCTAAAATAAGGCGGCTTATTTCGCCATTGATTGAAACCACCTTAACGTCGTATATTTCGTTGCTTATGCCGAAAATAACGTCCTCTATAAGGCGGTTCCACACAATTATGTTATCCGCTGTGTCCCAGCTTTTATTAAGCTCCTTCACCGCCTTTTCAATCAGCGGACGTGCAGTTCGCATGTAAAGCAGCGGTATGCCTCCTCCGTTAATTTCAACCTTTATATTAACATCCACCTTTTCCACGGTGTCTACCTGCACGCTGTGACCAATGGGCACAATGCCGTAGCCCATGCCCGAATGCTCCTTGGGGTCAAGGTATTCCTTAACATAATCAATAAGCTCCTCGCTTGCCACAGAGTATTCGTTGTCGGTAATTATAACCTTAACTGTGCCTGCGCCTTCCGCTGCAGGCACAACCTTTATGCCACCCACACCTATAAGGTTGTGAATAGCTTCCTTGTAATAGCTCACATTCCCTGTGCAAACAGGACAGATTATCCGTTCAAGATATCTTCTTCTGAGGCTTTCATCGTCCTCGTAGTCGCTTCCGTTAACTATTATGGCGGTAATGCTAAGGTTCACCTCGCTTCCATCCTCAAGGGGCAAAACCTCGCCCATATAGCCGTTGCCGGCGTCACCCGGTGTGTCGCAGGTTGCAGTATAATAGCCGTCGTTAACTTTTGTTATTGTGTAGGTTAAATCTCCGCCTGTTACCTTATCGCCCACGTTGAGCCCTTCGTCACCCTCAATTTTAACAACAGTGCTGATGTTTTCAAGCCGCTCAAGGCCCAGAACCGAAACCGCCTTGTCCAGCGCACCTCCGGTTGCTGTTTTACCATAAGCATTTTCTTCAATTGTTGCCAGCTCCTCGTAAAGCTCTGCCATGGTCATTGCCATGGTGCTTTTCACAAGGTGTACCAGTGTCCCCTCTCTTGAGTCCATTCCGGGCAAAGCGTCCTTATAGCTTTCCATCAATTCTTCATATGTTTTTCTTCTACTCATTTTTCAACTCAATCTCACTTTCTATCGCCCCGTAAATTGACACAACACTGAAATCTGCAATCATTTTTGTTCCGCGCCTTTCAAAGCTGAAATTGTCAACTGCTTTAATGCGCTCATCAAAAATAAGGCTGTCACAAAGGGCGTTTTTAAGCTTACCCATAGCCTTCTGATAGCCCTCTGAGAAAACAGAGGCGTAATCGGTGCCGAAGGAGTGTGAAAAAACAGGGTATTTATACCTCTGGGTTTTAAGCACCATTTTAATCTGCTGCTCTAAAGCTTCCTTGCCGTCAACAATGCCGTCTATTTTCTTGTTTTCAAAGTCTATCTTAAAAGCCTTATAGGTTTTGTCGCTCCGGGTTAAATCATCCATTTTACTGCCGGGCAGCACATAATCCCCTCCTTACAGTTTTCCAATCAGGGCGTAAAGCCCTCCGCCGCTTTTTCGCATAACAATTACCTCGTCGCCCACTTTAAGCCCCTTATTAATAACAATGGTTCTGTCGTAAATGCCTAAGGAAATGTTTTCCTCTCTGTATACAAGGTGCTCCGGCACACAGAGAATTTCGCCCGGTATTTTCATGTCGCCTACCACAACCTCCACAGGGCTTGTTTTTGTAACGGTGCCGAGCACCACTTCGCAGGGCACACTTGCATCGAAGGCATCCATTGAGCATTTTTTAATTGCCTCTGCCAGGTTCATTCAACCTCACTCCCGTCCACGTATAAATCTGTGTGATAAAAATTGTTTTTAAAGGTATGCACCGCACGCCTTATGCGCACGTAGCCGTCAAAGGCAAGATCGCCCATAGTCAGCTGCAAAATTACCGAGCAGCCCGGCACAAATCCCACATCGCCCTTAACCCTTTTCAAAACAATTTCACGATTAATTCTGTTGTATTCGTCTAAAAGCAGCTTACCCTCCTGATAGGATTTAAGAGGGTCTGTTGCCTTTTTTGTAAGTATGAGCGTGCCCCACTTATTCATGGTTTCCTTATCGGTTAAGGTTGTAATGTCGCGCAGGTTAAGGCGTTTTGTATCGCTGTAAATTTGTATGGTGTTGTAAACGTCACGGTCTATGGTGTCGCTGTAGACAAAGTTCTCAAGCTGGGTAGAATCAATAACGGTATTCATTACCAGACTCTTTTCCTCCCTCAGGTTGAGCCTGCCTCCTTCGTCGTAGAGAATAAACCGTCTTCCCGAGAGGCTTCGCGTTTCCTTGCAGGCCTTTTTCACAACATCCAACAAGCTTACATTATCTGCCGCAACAGCTGAAAGCACTGTTGAGCTTTTTTCTATCACGCCCTTATTAAGGGCACATTCATCTGCTATTTTGCTCACAATTTCCGTAAGGTTCATGCTCCCACGGGTATAGCTCCTGCGGTTTTTCAAATAGCGGAGCTGGTCATAGCATTCAACCTCTATAAGCCCCTTCTTGTCCCGCTTTTTTGAGAACACATATCCGTAAAAAATGCTTTCACCGTCATACTTAACGCTTACCGCATCGCCCTGATTAAAGCTCATAACGCTATCCTTTAAAACCGAAAAGGTAAAGCGTGAAGCGCAGAACTCCTCCTTGTCGACCACAGCCTCGCCCACCGCAAAAACCTCGTATACCGTAAGATGGCTTTTTATGTAAATTTTAAGCCTGCTCTCCTTTGTTTCCATGTCGAAAATTTCCCGGTGCATGCTTTTATCAAATTTATTTTTGTTTCTTACAATAGTCACTTAACTACTCCCTCAGCTTTAGCTGTTGTCCTACATAAATGGTGTAGGGCTTTTTTAATGAATTAATTTGGGCAAGATATGTATATTTTGCACCATCGCCGTAAAAGCGCTTGCTTATAAGCCACAGGCTGTCGCCCTTTTGCACCGTATAGGTATCGGGCACGGTGTAATTGTCGCTTCGCTCTGCATACTCTTCGGTTTTGCTTGCAATTTTACTTGCCACACTTCTGTGCTCACGAAGCACAACCCTCACGGTAATATCGGGCGAGTTTTCTGCATCCTCAATAACAGAAAGCTTTTCTATAAAAACCTGCATGCTCGTAAGGTACACAACGTCACTGTCTGCGTAGCTTCGGTATAAATCAAAGCTTACCGCCACGTTTTTCTCGGCAATGCGGTTTAGGTGTTCAAGGTAATACTCGCCGTCATAATACTTAACCTCATAATGTGAAAACGGGTACCTTTTCATGGGCAGTAAAAGCTCAAAGGAAAGCTTTTTAAGGTGTCTGCCGCCGCCATGGTTCACCATTCTTCCGTCCACAAGGGCGTAGGTTTCGTTTTCAAATTCCGTTTCGGTAACAATTTTTCCGGGTGCCACGGGAAAAAGCACATCGTCTATATAAAGCATATACAATTTTTACGCACCCCGCCTTTCGTTGTAAATGTCTACCGCCGCAATAATAAACGCCAGCTCGTTACGGCTCATGGCAATAAATTCCGACGGTTTCATGCCTAAATTGTGAAGGCACCAGTAGGCGTAAACAGCCCAGCCGTCACCTTCACTAATCAGTTTTTTGCTTCATCAACCTTGTCTGTAAGCTTAACGTCAAAGCCGTTTATTTTCTGCACCAGCTTTAAAAGCTCCTGATATTCGCCCGGGTTATCTACCATGGCGCAAAGCAAATCCTCAGGGCTATGCACCCCGTAGGAATCCTGCAAGGCTGCATTATATAACGATGGGTACACAACACTTGCCGCCGCAAGCTTCTTTAAGTAAAGGTTGTAGTCCATCCTGTAGCCACGCTTTGCCTCCTTAATGCATTCCTCGCGGATTTTTTCGTCCTCGCTTGTTGTAACGGCTCTTATCTCCCACTTTAAAGCCTCGCCCTTTTCATCCTTAAGGCTTTCTGTTACAGCAAAAAGCTTATTTTCCTTCTTAATTTTGTTTTCCTTTAAAAACAGCTTTAAATTTTCCATTATAAACTCCTGTCCTTCAAGTCTTTGAGGAAGGCGTTTCCGCCCTCCTCAGATACCCGAAATTTTTTATTTCATTCCGTTCAATACCTTAAACTTTTCGGGCAGCTTAAAGTCTTCAAAGGTGCCCGTAATTTCTTCTGCAAGGTAGTCACCCTCAGCATCGAAGGCAGCTAAAATGCCACCGTCAATGTTACAGCCTGTGAAAATAACAGTCTGCTTGCCTGCTGCACTGGCAGGGTCGTTATTGGTAACAAGAATGTCGAAGTAAACGTCCTCGCCTGTTTCCTTGTATTCCATAAGTAAGGACCTGAAAAGCGACTGATTGTAGTGCGCCTTGCCGCGGAAAACACCCTTCCAGCCGTTGGCCTTATTGCCCCTGCCTGTCTGCCCTAAATGGGAACAGTCGTCTTGTTTTTTGTAATAGAAGCTTCAAAATTAATCATCTGCATGAAGTTGTATCGGTTATCGCCAATGGTTATAAAGCATTCTGCCAAAGAAGCCGATACAGCGTCACTGCCCTTCATAGTTATAGCCGCCATATTCTTCCTCCTATTCCAATGTTGTTGTAATGTAAAGCTGTGTCATTGAATTAACAGGACAAATTCTTGAGGTAATAACAACACTTGTTTTGCTGTTGCCCTTTTCCACAGTAACGTCCTCGTCCTTGAAGCTTTCAATGGCACGCATTCTCTGCAGGCTCTTTCTGTGCTCAACAATGTCGCTCCACAAGGAAAGGCGACCTGCTTCATCGTTAGGCACCACGCCTAAATACTTTGTGGCAAAAAGCTTTGCATCGTCAAAGGCAATCTGGTCCACAATTCTGACGGTCTGGTTTTCCTTGAAAACCTCGCCTGTTTCATCTGTTGTGTTCACAAGAGAATTAATATCTGCAAGCACCCTTGATTCACCATCAACACGGTGGAACATGAACTTGCCCGCCTTAATGCCCTCCTCAAGCTGAGCTTGGGTATAGCTGTCAGCTGCCTTATAGTAGCCGTTGTAAACCTTATTTGTAAGGCTCTTATTCACATTACAGCCTGCCGTAGCACCTGCCACAAACCACACAAGCGATGCCTCGGTATTGCCGCTGCCTGCTGCAGGGGTGTCAACGTTTATAACACCAATATCATCGTAGGGGCACTTGTAAAGCACACTCTGGAACTTAATGCCTCTGTCCTCGCGCATTCTCTTTGTATATGCCGCAATAAGGCTGTTAACCTCAGAATTTGTTGTAGCTGCCGCAAGAGTATTGAAGCGCACGTTTTCGCACGCATCCAGAAAGGCCTGATAATCGGCACCTGTTATAGTAGCATTGCTGCCGCCTGTCAGGCTTAAAACGCCCTCTTCAAGCATGCTTTCCCCATTAAAGTGCACAAAATCGTTATCGGTAAGCTCAGCTGCCGTCTTCACGCTCTGGGTGTCCATCTTAACTCCTCTGAAATATGTAACCACGTCAAAGAGAGTTTCATCGTCAATGTTTTTTATAACCTTAACCTTTATTTCGTTACCGCCCTTGCCGCCGTAAAGAGCCGTAGCACAGCTGCAGCTTGCCTTAACGCCGTTACCAAGGCGATACACATGCACCACAGAAGCATTTAAAAACAAATCCTTAAAGGGGTTCAGTTTTGCGCTCACCGTTGCATAGCCCACCCTCTTAAGAGAGTTTTTGTAAAAATCCTCAGCTGTCATAGAGAACATTTCGCCCTCTTTACCCCAGTCGAGCTCAATTGCCACAGCGCACACACCTCTGTCGCCCACACTGCCTGCTATATTAGCGCCCGACACAAAGTTTATGTAGGTACCGGGCAAAACCTTGTTATAGTTTGTAAAGCCGCCTCCGCCCAATGCCATATCACACACATCCTTCCATAAATCTTTCTATAATTTCTAAAACCTCGCCTGTAGTGTAGTAAATGCCATCCTTTAAAAGTGCCTCTATCAGGTCGCGGTTTCTTTTAAATTTTTCCGACTGTTTAATTTCCTGCTTGGTGTATCTGGTTTCCATAGCACAATCCTTTCAGTTCAATTTTTTCCATAAGGTCGTATTCCTTGGTTTCCTCGGGCCACAAGTCGTAAATGCACCTTACATTGAGCACGCCCTCTGACCATGCACCATGTATTTTCCTGCCGTTAAAGCAAAGCTCGTCGCCTTCAAGGCGGCCTAAAAGCTTAAAAAGCTTTGCCGCCACCTTGTCGCCCTCAAGCCTTTTTTCGTCGCCCTCCACCTCAAGGCTTATGAGCACATGTGCCCTCACAAAAAAGTGGCCGTTAATAAGCTGCATGCGCTCCATGCTTTCGCACCGCACAAAAAAGCAGGGCTTTTTCAGGTTTTGGTAAACGCTCTCCGTGTAAACGGCATATTCATTTCCGAATTTTTTTTCTATGCTTTGCGCCAGTAAAGCTATAAGCTTGTCCACCATACCACATCACCGCCTATGCGTAGTTTTTCAAAAGCTCTACCATTACCTCGTTATGGGAATCGTAAAAGCTCATTTCGCCGCTTTTTGCAAAAACCTTTTTTCTGCCGCGGGATATAACCTCTATCACGCTTCCGGGCGCAATGCTGTACTCCGGCGGCAGAAAAATTTTTGTTTTTTTGCTTACAAAAAGCATGTTACTTTTTTCGCTTGCCGCATTTTCGCCGAAAAGGTAAGCCTTCGAGGAAATACGGCAAGGAATAAGGGAGTATTTCACCCTTTCGTCAAAGTGGGTACGCCCGTCCTTATTAACGGGCGTTTTTTCGTAAACAGTGCAGCGGTCGGTGTAAAAGGGCGCAAGCACCCTTTTTGCTCTTTCTACCATTTCAGCCTCCTGAAGGATGTCATTTCCTCTCTGCCTCGGTTAAAAAGCTCGTCCACCTTACTTTCAATTCCGCCTTCACCAAAGGTTATGGACACGTCACCCTCGGAAAGGCTTTTAAAATTGTCGCCTTCGCCGCCTTGGCAGCTAACGGTGGCAAGGTATTCCCCTGCTGCCATGTCAAGCAAGGCAAAATTAAGCTCCTCGGGCACACTTTCGCAGTTGCAATAATTGATAATAGTCTGCTCTGCCCTTTCCAAGGCTCTGTTAAGTGCCTCTTCCTCGTTCTCTTCAACCTCAAAGCCCATGTCAGAAAGGCGTTCTCTCAACATTTCACTATCTGCCATTTAAACTCCTTCTTACGCCACAGCAAGATTTGTGATAGAGCCGTGTAAGAATGCAGGACCATGTGCAAGACCGATCTGAGAATAAATCTGAATCATGTCGGAAGCACCTGTCTTTGCAAGCTGCTCTTCAAAAATTACACCCTTTTCGGGCACTGCCTGGAACACAGGCGCAATGTGAGCCACGTCGGCAATTAAAATTGTGTCACGGGGCATAAAGCGGTCCCATACAACACCCATTCTGAAAAAGTCGGTTTCAATCTGGGCAATATTAACGCCGCCGATTGTTTCTCTTGTGCTCATTGTTGCATTGAATTCCTTTGCGTAAATGTCTGTAAGAAGCTGCTTCTGGTAAGCAGGAAGGAACATTACCATGTTGTCAAAGTACGCACCTGCCTCTGCCATGGAACGGTAGAGAGAGTCGAGCATGCTCTTAGAAAGCACAGCGCCCTCAGCATCGATGGTTGTGCCGTTCTTTGTAAGCTCAATAAGGCCACGTGTCTTATTTGCATCATTGGCGCTTGTTGCCTTGTTGAACACACCGTTAATGAAGCTGTGCTCAACGTCACGTGCAATTTTTACAAGCTTGTGGTGAATCTGGAAGGCCTTTTCGTCTTCCACGCTGTTTGCCATGGTGCTGTTAAGACCTGACATGTTGCCGCTGTTGGACATCTTCATATATGTAAGGTTCACAACCTCCTGATGAATCTGCACAACGTTTGTTTCCTGCTCGCGCACAATAAGGCTTGACTGCGGTGCATTTACCGATGCACTTTCCGAAATTTCGGGCTGAGCTGCCTTGGGGTAATCGAACAAAACCGCTGTGGGGAATTCGCTCGATAATGTCTGTCTGCCGCCTGTGAGACCGCCGATAATTGAAAGAAGCGGTGTCTGGCTACTGTCTGCGGTGAACAATTCACCTGCATAATTGGGTAAATTCCAACTTGTACCTACTCCTGTTACATTTGCCATAAATAAATTCCTCCTAATATTTTTTATATGTTCGGGGACACACCTCCTTCATACTTCAGGATAGTGCGAACATGTCACCTACCTTTGGGTGAGGTGTGTCCCCGTACTATACGAACATGGGTTGCAGGCTACTTCGTTTGTACCCGCAACTTTTTTATCTCTTGGGGACACACCTCTTTCATACAGAAAGACAGTGCAAACATTTCACCTACCTTTGGGTGAGGAATGTCCCCGTACTATACGAACATGGGTTGCAGGCTACTTTGCTTGTAGCCCCAACATTTCAAATAGAATTTTGCATAGCAAAATTCTTTCCTTAACTATTCACTCTTCTCTATTCACTCTTCACTTATAAAAGCATTATCCCTTCACTTGCAGCCTGCTGCTTAATGCGGATTGCTTCTATGGTGTTTCCTGCACGCCTTGCTGCGTTAAGGCGTTCCATATAGCCGTTTTTCTCCTTATCGGGAAGTCTTTCGGGGCTTCTTGCAGGGGAAAAGCTTCCTCTTTTTTCAAAAAGAAACCTGGTTTCCTCGTCGGCTTTAAGCTTTTCAATTTCACCCTTAATGGTTTCAATATCGCCCCCTGTTAAAAGGGCACGCACAGATTTAATATTTCGTGCGCCGCTTTCGCTAAGAAGCTTTTCAACCTCGTAGTCGCGCTTTATTTCTTCTATTCTGCCGTCGTACTCGGCCCTTAAGGCTTCCTCTGCCTGCAGAATATGCTCTATCTGGTTTTCTTCAAGTCCTAAACTGATAAGCTCATCTCTCTCCACTTGCACTGCTCCTTTTCTTCATTTCGTTTTCAACATCATTAACCCACGGGTGCTGCAGTAAAACGCTTTCCTCGCTTAAAATGTCCTTGCTTTTTATGCAGTTTTCAATTGCCTCGCTCTCGTTGATAAGGCAATCCCGGTTAAATATAATGTCTGCTTTTTCGTTTTCAAAATAGCCGTAGCCATATATTTCAAAGTACTCGTCAATAAGCTCTTTAAGAGTATTGAAGGAAGCTTTGAATTCCACCTCTGCCTCGCTCATGTCCAAATCAAGGTCAGAAAACATGCTTTTCATCACAAGCTGATTGGGATTATTGCCAAGCTTGTCGCTCTTAGAGTCGTAGCCCATGGCGTTTTCAATAATGGCATTTTTAAGAAGGTTTATAACAACCGAATAGTTCTGTGCGTTAACATCTGTTGTAAGGGTTTTTATGTCACCTGCGGCACCGTCAACGGTTTTAACCTTAACAGCACCATAGGTTGCTAAATTCTGGCGGAATTCACCAAGGTCGGTGCCGTCGTAATTCTGCAGCACAATAATTGTGTTCCGTGCGTCCTCCTGCATGTTGTTTTCAAAGTCGGAAAGGGTTTTGTTAAGTGCATCCTGCAAGGTTTTAACCCTCTTTATAAGGGGTATTTCCTTTTCGTTGTACTTAAATGCCACCAGGGGTATTCCCAAGGGCTTAAAATAAGCATGCTCCTCGCACTTTTTTAAAATGCCCTCCTCGTATTCATACACCTCAACCCTGTCTGAATGATATATTTCAACCATTTCACGCACACAGGCTTCTTTACCCTTATAGCCCTCCATTTCATAAACACGCACAGCCTTGTCAAGCATTGTGTGACCATCGTCCTTCCAGAAGGCAAGCATTTCGTAGGCAGGTATTCTTTTAAAGGCAACCTTACCCATGTCGTCAACATAAACAAAAAGCCATGCAATGCCCATGTTTATTGCATCTCGAAGCAGGCACTTAAGCATTCTGTTGCCGTTATTACCCAAAGCCTTTTTAATAAGGTCTATGTAAGCCTTATTGTCCCCCGAAAGCACCGCCTCACGCCCCAAAAGATAATTAACCTTCTGGTTAACAAGGCGCTGGTACTGGTTGTCCACAATGCGGTTGTTGGGCAAATTGTCTACCCTTTTAAGCTTCCCGTCTCTGCCGATGGCTGTTCTTTCGCTCTTTAAAATGTCGTGCTCACCACGAAAATAGCGTTCACCGTCAATCATGGCATTGCGCTTTTCGTCTGTTTTCCAGCGTGCTATTTCAGCTTCAAAAAATTCCTTTTCGCTCATAACCCGCCCTGCATTAAGCCCCTCTATCACACTTTTTGTAAGGCTCTCCCATACACTCACAGTATCATCCTTCCTATAAATAAATCCCGTCAGCGCCTCGTGCCATCATGTTGCAAAGCCGCTCGGTCATTTTTTCAAGCATTTCATCCACGTCAAAATCAGCTCCGTCCTGTGTGTTCTCTGCCATTTCGACCTTGATTTGGTGTACGTGGGTGTTTTCTGCTTCTTTTTTAACAAAGTTAAGTATCTTCTCTGCTTTTGTTTTATCCGGGGCATCCTTTGTGAAATTGGCAATTAAAAGCTCCTTGCCGCCCCATTGTTCAATGCTCTCTGCCTCACTGTTTAAAGTTGGCAGGGTAAAATGTCTTGGTTCTACGGTGCTTTCTTCTCTTGCCAAAAGCCTTTCATAGGCTTTACCTTCCAGATGGTAAAAAAGCTCCCCAAAGCTTTTTTTAAGCCCCACCGGATAGCTTAAGTCCTCGGCTTTGTCAAAGGCATTAAAAACAGCTCTTCCAATATCCCTCTGACTTTCAAAAAGGGTTTGCCAAAGGGGCACTTCCCCATCAAAAAAGGCTTCGTGCATGCCTTTTTGGGCATTCTCGCTAAATGCATCGGCCCATTTTTGAAAGCTGCTCCCATAAGACTTAATTAAGCTGTACGTCTCATCTTCAAAAAAGCTCTCCGCTGCCCCTTCCCAAGGCGGTTCATATTTTAAGCCTCTTCCTTCAGGTCTTATCGTCACCTCGGTGTGGCTGACGGCTTCCGCCATAGCCGCCTCAATTTCATCAGGTGGGCTTATAAAGCTCATCACTGCATCAAAGCTTTCCCACAAATCAAGGTTTTCTATAATATTGCTCCATTCTTCTGCTTTTCCCACAATCTACCTCCTTACACAAAGGAAAATCCTTCCTCGTCGCCGCTTGTTTCCATGGCGTAGCGCATTGCATCCATCAGGTGGTTAAACTCGTCCTTCGGGCGGTTAATACCCTTTCCCGTTTCGTCACAGTCCCATGCATAGTTAGAAATTTCCGTCAGAAAATTAACACACAAGGGGTGCACAATAATTTCGTACTCCTTAATAAGTGCAATGCCGTAACGAATGCTGTCAGGCCCCTTTTTTGCTTTCCTTATTCTTTCAATGCCAAGGCTTCGCAGGCGGTCAATGCTTTTTGGCTCGGCGCTGTCTGCCCTTATTTTTTCCTTGGCGTAGCCCATGGCAACAATGCGCTCGTAAATTTCCTCGTTAGAAAGGTTTTTTTCGTAAAGCTCATCAAAAACATAAAGCTTTTTTTCCTTATCATCGGCAACGGCACAAAAAAGTGCGGTGGGGTCGTTAACGTAGCCAAAGTCGAGCCCAAAAACCACCCGTGCCGATTCTGCTTTCTCAATTACCTCTTTCACGCTGAAATTTTCCTCGTGCCAGTTTGTGTAAATGCACCCCTCGCTTCTGCCCCAGTTACCAAGCCCTGCCACACGGTATCTTTCGGGGTTTTTAAGCCTCATGCTTTCAAAAAGAAGCCTGTCGGCATCGTCCAAAAACTCGTTACACAAATAGTTTGTTGTAATGGCAAGCACGTTTGGGCTTTCAGTGTCAAAAAACCTTTTCTTTAACCAGTGGCGCTCATTCCAGGGGTTAAAGGTTAAGGTAATCTGCTTGAATAAATCGCCCGTTGTTTCCCCTCGGATAGACTCGTCCAGCATGTCAAAATGTGCCTCAGAGGTTATTTCGTAGGCCTCCTCAATCCACATCCAGCAGAGCACCCCACAGCTTACAGTAATACTTGTAACCTTCATTGGGTCGTCAAGGCCACGGAAGTAAATTTTCTGCCCGGTAGGCGTGTAAACCATTTCCATGGGTGATTGCTTTATCTGCCAGTAGTCACTGACCCCCAGCCTTTCAATTGCCCACAAAAGCTCCTCAAAGCAGGAGTTTTTCAAAGTGCGGTAGGTTTTTCTCACAACCAATGTGTTGCTTTGGGGGTACTTCATCATGTTGTAAATAAACCAAAGGGCAGTTGTTTTGCTTTTCTTACTGGCACGGGACCCCTTCACAACTCTGTAGCGCCCCTTAAAATTCCAGAACTCGCCGTAGCCTTTGCCCACCGCCTCGGGCAATTTCACCCTCTTCACTCTACACTCTTCCCTCTTCTCTCAACACTCTGCGTTTTGCACAATATGCAAAACAGTAATGAATAATGAAATCGTTTCACTGATGAATATTGAATAATGAAAAATTAATGAAGAAAATCGCAAATGCAATTTTCAACCGAAATTATTCATCATTCATTATTAATTATTCATTTGCACTCTGCACTACTCAACACTTCCCTCAATAATTACCCCTACGCCTCCGTCTCGCTTTAAGTCGGAATACTTCATAAGCATGTCAATTGCTTTCATCCTGTCTAAGGTTTCAATGCAAATTCCCGAGGGTGTGTTCTTTATGGCACAAATGGCTTTCTTTGCCGCATCGGGCAGGCTGTCAATGTCCTGCCACACAATTTTCTGTTTTCCGCCCTCGGTTTCTATGCGCACAAAATCCGCAGGCGAGGTGAAGGCGATTGCATAAAGCAGCTCCAAAACCTTTTCCTGTTCAAGCCCCTCTTTTACACTGTTCTTTTCTACAAATTCCTTTATTTCGGGTTTTTTTAACAAGAGTGTACCCTTTTCAAGTGCCGTATGGGCATTTTTTGTGCCGTATGCCTCGCTGTAGGAAAGCGCCGCATCGCCGCTTTTTATGTATGCCTCGGCAAACACTCTCTGCTTTTCTGTAATTTTATCTCCTCCCTTTTTCGGAACTGTACTTTTCGGCTCAATGGCGAAAGTTTGCTTTCGCAAATTGAATATATCACATACTTTTGTGTCATTTCGTCCCGTAGTTTAAACTGTGGGGTTCAACTCCCCTCGCCTTAGTTTTAGCCGCCTCAAAAAAACCTCATTTTTTTCAAAAAAATACTTGCAATCTTTTTTTTGGTATGTTATAATCATCGTTGTCTGTAATAGATTATAATTATTTATATACACAATTCTTTGAAAGAGGTGAACGTAGTGAGAGAAGGTATCCATCCCAACTATGGCCCTGCAACTATCAAGTGTGCATGTGGCGCAATCTTTGAAACAGGTTCCGTTAAGGAAACAATCAACGTTGAAATCTGCTCCAAGTGCCATCCTTTCTACACAGGTAAGCAGAAGCTTGTTGACACAGGCGGACGTGTAGAAAAGTTCAAGAAGAAGTTCAACATCGGCTGATAAGTACGATAAAAAGCCATCGCTTAAAGCGATGGCTTTCTTCATATCAAAAAGGGCGGACATAACATCCGCCCTTTTTGATTTCGCTATTAATCTTCACATCTGTCTTGTTTCAAAAACTCAGGCACCTTAAATCCTTTCTCGTCCTCTATTGCAAGCTTAAATTCTTCATCAGAGATAGGTGTATAAATACGCAACACATCCACCTCAGGATGCTCTCGTTGCATCAGTTCAAATTCACTCATGGGTATTTTCTTTTTAAATGCTGTCACTCTCCCAATTTGCGCCGTCTTGTTCAACACTTCTTCTGGCGTCGTCCGAAACTGCCCGTTCTCCACTTTTGTTCTTATCCAATTTTCGAACTGAATAAGCTTTCTTTCCGTATTTATCTGCATTGTTATCAAAAACATATCCTCGTGAGCTAACTGAATATCCCTCTTCAAAATCACCAGCAAGTCTATTAAAAAATCTCTGCTTTGCTCGCTCAATTCTTCTTTCATTTTTCACCCTCCTGCCCTATTACCTTCAGTATATTCTTCCACCCTTAAATTGT
>JAFQLL010000008.1 GCA_017414645.1 Clostridia bacterium
CGAAATTAAATTTAAACGCTAACAATAATTTAGCTTACGCTGCCTAATTACGGCAGCCGTCCTTCTTAAGAGTACCGCGGCTTAAGTAAGGGCGTCGACCAGCGGTGAACGTGATACGGCTAAGCTTTGCACCGTACATGACAAATGAAGCTACTAAGCTGTGAAGGCCGTCAATAGCCGGCACAGGGAGGGAATGATAGTATGTTGACTGCGCCCGGAGAGAGCGGTCGGATGGGTTTTCGGACAGGGGTTCAATCCCCCTCGCCTCCACCATAAAAACAAAAAACGCCTTATTTAAGGCGTTTTTTGTTTTCAATAAAGCAAGGGGAATTGAACCCTAAGAGGGCACGAGGCGTTAAGCGAAACAATCCGGTGAATTGTTTCGTAGCCGAGTGGTGCGAAGAGACAGCTCGGTGCCAAACCGAGTGGCGATGAGCAGTGCAGATTTTTTGGAAATCTGCTTCCCCTCGCCTCCACCATTCATTTTCACGGAAAATGTGAAATTATAAAAATACGCCGTAATTACAAGTTTTTTGTGGTTGCGGCGTATATATTTTTGAAAAAAAAGGAAGAGAAACTGCTAAAATAGCAGTTTTTTGTTATATAACCGTAACCAACCCACGTCAAGGACATAAAAAAGTTTGTAATTAAGGGAATTTTGCAGAGTGCAAAAAACTTTGTTTTTGAGAGCGAAACCAGCTGATTTTGCGTCAATTCTGCAGGGTGGTATAACTATGGTGGAGGGTGGCAAGAGTGATTGAATACACGGTTTAAGAGTAAGGGGGTTGCTTGCGGGAATAATGTTGAAAAAGTAAGAATTTGGTGTATAATGGAAGTAAATAAGCAGGTGTGTTTCTAAATTGATTTATAAAAATAGTAAGAAATAATTAAAATTTTTAAAACCTTTTTTCATTTTCAATCGTCATAGAAGTGAAAGAAGGGAAATATATGGAAAAAATTGAAATATTTGTTAAATTAATTTTAAAAATGATTTTCTATCAAGCTCCGTTTGATAGAGAAAAAGCAAACGAAAGTTTCGAAGAAATCAAGAAGTCTTATAAAGCGAGCGGGGGAAAAGACAATGAAAAATTTATGTAATATCTTGATCAAATTTGGTATTGGCATTGCTGCAAACACATTTGTAGTGCTCTCAGTAATCTTTAATGTTTGGGAGTTTGTCAAATCCATTATAATCAAAATTGTTATAAAATTGCCACAAATCTTTACGGCGTTTGTATCCATTTTCGCTTTTCTTACACTAATTGGTTTTGTTTTCTCTCCGGATATGTTTAATAGTAGTGGAATGAAGATTTTTTGCTGTGTTATATTGGTCGTGGTATCTTTTGTGCTAATAGGATTGTCTGAAGTGGTAATGGGTTTTGTAAGTGCGTTCCTATTAATTGCTTTTGAGTTATTTAATACATCTGCGATAATTGTTTTTATGAGAGATTCATTTATGAAACTCGTTGACAAATATTTAAATTATTGTAATTCGGACATTAAAACCATTGAGCGCCTGTATATGTTCGGCATTTGCTATATTCTAAATTATTTAAAGAATATCTTTAAGGTTGCCAATGGTATTATTTCATTCCTTTTATTCCCCACATTTGCTTTTGCCTGTGGTGCGATTGGATACTGGTTTGTTTTTATAGACAGCGCAGCTCCTGTAGCCAGAACTGTTGAATGGTACATAAGCATAGCATATGTAGTGCTTTTTGCAATTATAGGTGTTTGTTTAGCAAGTGTTTTTAACACTTCGTTTAAAGAAAGCATAGAAGATTCGGATTTTGATTTGTTCTATGTATTTGAGATTTATTCTAATACATACAAAAATTATTCAAATAAAAAATCTTATGATAAACAGAATGAATTCAGGCAGGATAAACATAATGAAGGAAATGAGTATTTTACTGTGTTCTCAAATGCTACAACCTTTGATGAGGTGAAGAAAATATATAGAAAACTTGCAAAAGAGGTTCACCCCGATGTGTCAAATCTTCCAAAAGAAGAGGCTTGTAAAAGGATGGCTGACCTTAATGCTGCTTATGAATATTATGAAAACAAATATAACGAAACAATCTGTAAATAACATAAGGACGGAGTAGAAAATGGATATTATAAAAGATGTAAATTTAGCTATTAACGGTGACGAAAAAGCAATGGAACGGCTCTATTATAATACATATCCCAAGCTCAGGGCTGTTACCATGAGTATACTGAAAAAAGAAAGTGATGTTGAAGATATTATTCAGGATACATATATCAAGGCGTTTTCAAGCCTAAATCAGTTAGACAACCCAAACAAGTTTGAAGCATGGCTTTGTCGCATTGCATCTAACAAATGCAAGGATTATTTGAAAAAGCATAAGCCTATGTTGTTTTCTGAATTTGACAATGAAGAGGATGATGAGCCTTTTGAATGGTCTATCAAGGATGACGGTTCAGATTACAATCCTGAAGAGGTTACCATATCAGAAGATACAAGAAGTCAGCTTATAGAGCTTCTTAACACCTTGCCAGATGAGCAAAGAATTTGTCTTGTGTATTATGCAGTTGATGAAATGAAAATTTCAGAAATTGCAGAGCTTTTAGAAGTATCAGAAAATACTGTAAAAAGCAGATTAAGATATGCTGAAATGAAAATGAAGGATAAAATTGAAACATTGGAGAAACAAGGCGTCAAGATTCGCAGCCTTTCAGGCTTTGCATTATTCCCGTTCTTGCGTTATTTGTTCTCTGCGAAAGCAGAGGCATCTTCTATGCCACCTGTACCTTCGAACATTATTTCAGAGAGCGTTAAAGAAACTGTCAAAAATGTAGTTGCAGATAACGTAGGCTCTGTAGTAACTGGCACGGCAGTGCAGACAGCAAAAACTATCACAGGTCATGCAATAAAGTATTTGTGGTTAAAAATTGTTGCAGGAATGGTTGCTGTTGCTACAATTGCAACAGTTATTGCCGGAATCATAAATAATCCTAAAGATATATCTAACAAGAACAATGATTCTTCAATGGAATTATCTTTTGACAATCACGTTGATAAGGCTTTTGAATTATATGAGGAACTATTAACCAAAGGCATTACTGATAGCGGATTGGAAATTACACATTATGCTTATATATATTTAGGAGATGACGATATTCCCGAGCTTTTAGTGTCTAATGGTAGCGGAACGATAGATGCTATGTCTGAATGTCAGCTTTTTACCTATGCGGAGAATCAAATCCGTTATTGTAACAGTTCGGGAGCTTATTATGATTATTTTTATTTAGTAAATAAAAATGAATTTGTCCGAGGCTGTTCACGAAAAGGAAATCAGTTTATATCTATCGATAAAAAAATAGAGTTAACAACCAGCATTTGGTCTGAAGATTTAGGCAAGAGTTTCCCCGCCATAGCTTATAATGATGGAGTTTATGAAGAAGTTTCGGATGAAGAATTAGATTATTATCATTTGATGCCTGACAGCGGAGAATCAAATCGATTTATGCAAACAGCGGAAATAATTTACCTCAACGAAAACTCTTTTGTTAAAAGTCAAAAAATTGATATGATGGACAATATCGCAAAAAATGAAATTGTAAAATTGAACGAATATATAACTTCGATTGCAAAATTTCAGTCATTTGAATATCCTTGTTCAGCAAGGCGAATATACGATTTCGCTTTTTTGTACAGTAAATTCAATTTAAACACATTGAATACGAACGCAGATAGTAAAAGGTATTTTGAATATTCTGACACCCTTGCACAATCAGATATTGATTCACTTACCGTTAACCTGTTTGGAAAGACTTTTTCGATTGAACCTTTTCAAGAAGAACATTGTGTATATGATGGTGAAACATATTGTCACGAGGCAGCAGACGGTGAAACACATCCCTATGTTGCATTGACAGAGGCTGTTTATAATAATGGGGATGGAACTTATAGCGTTATATTTAATATTTTTGAAGTTGATTATATGGAACTTTATGACGGAATGGTTCCTACACGTTATTACTCATTCACTTCAAGTGAAGCAATGGAAAATCAATTTACAGTTTGGATTGGTACAGGTTGTATGGAACTTCAAAAAACAGATATAGGTAAATATATTATCTTTAAATATAGTGAAGAAGATATAGTAAATTAAAGAAAAGATAAAAAATCAAAATCACAAGAGTGACAAATGGTGACAAATGGGGGCATAGAAAACACAAGGGGACCGAAAACACAAGGGGACGGTTCTGTTGTGTTTATGCAAACAACTCGCTGACACAGTCTGACGTACCTGTTTTTACCAACCCGTCCTGAATTTATTAAAAGAAGGCTTCTTTTTGTTTAAAAAATATGGTACAATGAAAAAAAGACCATAAAAAGGGGTGTTTAAAATGAAAGAAGTAAGATGGGGTATTGCAGGGCCCGGGGACATTGCAAATAAGTTTGCCCGTGCGGTAGCAAATGTAGAAGGCGCAACTGTTACAGCGGTTGCATCACGAAGCATGGAAAAAGGCGAAGAGTTTGCAAAAAAGTACGGAATTGAGCATGTTTTTGAAGGCTATGACAAAATGGCAGAGAGTGATGTGATTGATGCTGTTTACATTTGCACCCCTCACAGATTCCATTATGAAATTGCTAAAATGTATTTAGAAAAAGGGAAGCATGTGCTTTGTGAAAAGTCCATATGTGTAAACGAAGAACAGATTCTTGACTTGCAGAAATGCGCAAAGGATAAGAACTTGTTTTTGATGGAAGCTATGTGGACAAGGTTTTTGCCTGCATTGAAGGAGGTTCGCCAGGTTATAGAAAGCGGCGAAATAGGCGAGATAAGAGCCGTTGAGGCCGATTTCTGTTTTGGAATACCGACGGAGGCTAATCCTAAGCTGTTTGACGTAAGCCTTGCAGGTGGCGCAACACTGGATGTGGGTGTTTACAGCCTTACCTTTGCATCCATGTTCTTGGGTGACGATTATGAAAAGCTTTATGCTGTTGCCGACGTAAAAGAAGGCGTGGATTTGCACACCGTTATTTTAATTAAATACAAAAACGGCGCGATTGCAAATCTTTCCGGCGGTATAGGCGTTAACAAGCCCGAGGGTGCGTATATATACGGAACAAAGGGGCAGATATTTGTGCCTGCGTTTTTTGCCGCAAGTGAATACGACGTAGTAATAGATAATGAAACAAAGCACGTGAAAAAGCCGCCCATTGCAGGAGGCTTCGAGGAAGAGATTATTGAAGCCTGCAGCTGCATAAGAAACGGAAAGACAGAAAGCGACATTATGCCTGTTGAACAGAGTGTAAGAATATGCAGACAGATGGACGAGGTAAGAAGGCAGATTGGTGTAAGATACGATTTTGCCGGAGAATAAGCTGTAAAAAAAGGAGCCGCACATTGGATAAACCAATGTGCGGCTCCTTTTTTTAATAACTTTGTTTGACTTGAATGAACATACGTGATACAATCAAGAAAAGGGCAATGCTTTGGAACATTTGAACCATTTGGTGGGAATCAGAACAATAGAACGATAATACTATGTTTTACATAGCTTTGGCGAGGAGGGAAACTTTATGAACGCAATTAACAGCTACAAATGTCCCTGTTGCGGAGCACCTCTTGTGTTCAGCGGAGAAGAATTGCATTGTGATGCTTGTGACAATAGCTTTCCTGCCGAAATAATCAAGCAAATAAGTGATGGCGAGACGGAAGCGACAGGTGAGTCCAGTTATGACTGGGAGCACTACGAGCCAAGAAGCTATGAGGATACCAGCGAAATTAACCTCGCGGGTTATTCGTGCCCGTCCTGCGGTGCGCAGGTGACAGGCGACGATACCCTGGGTGCAACGGTTTGCCCATATTGCGGACAATCGACCATTGTAAAGGGACAGTTTGAAGGAACTCTCAGACCCGATTATATAATTCCGTTTAAGGTGGATAAAAAAGCTGCCATTGAGGCCTTTGAGGCAGATTTTAAAAACGCGCCCTTCCTGCCTGACGAGTTTAAAAACAAAAAGAAAATTGAAGAAATGGCAGGGGTATATGTTCCTTTCTGGATGTTTGACTGTGATTGCGAGGCGGCAATTACGTACAATGCGCAAAGGGTTACCATGTGGAGTGATACTAACTTCAACTACACAAAAACTGATTATTATAAGCTGTTCAGAATGGGTAAGGTAGGCTTTGCAAACATTCCGGTTGATGGCTCAAAGAAAGCTGACGATGCATATATGGAAGCCCTGGAGCCCTACAACTACAACGATGCAGTTAACTTTAACGGGGCGTATTTGTCGGGATATCTGGCAGATAAGTATGATGTGTCGGCTGATGAAAGCATTGAAAGAGCCAATGAGCGAGTGAAAAACTCCACTGTTTCGGAGTTTGATGACACAACAGGCATGTACGTTGCGGTTTACCCTGAGCACGCGAAGGTTGCTTTCTCAAATGGCAAAGTAAGATATTCGCTTCTTCCGGTGTGGATGCTTAACATTAAGTACCTTGATAAATATTATAAATTTGCAATAAATGGTCAGACCGGAAAGGTTGTGGGCGAATATCCTGTGGACAAGGGCAAAAAGTGGAAGTATTTTTGGAAAATTGCAGGTATCGGGTATGCGGTGGCAGCTGTGATTGCATACTTCATGCTTCATTAAGGGGGCGAGGCTATGAAAAAGATTTTTATGGTGATATTTGTATGTTTACTGTGTGTAAGCCTTGCCGTTCCTTGCATTGCAACAGAATTTGAAAATCCGCCCATTGTAGACGGTGCGGAATATTTAAATAGTGCCCAGTTTGCAGAATTGTCGGAACAGCTTGAAAGAGTAAGGCAAAGGTACAACTTTGATGTTGCAATTGTAACTGAATACGAAATGACAAGCTACGATGCAATGAGCTCTGCAGATGATATTTACGATTACCAAGGCTACGGTGCGGGAGTAAACGATGACGGCATTTTGCTTTATATTTGTGCTTCTACGCGTGAATATCATATTACCACATACGCAGAAGGAGAACGGATATTCAATGTAAACGGAATTGAGTATTTGAAAAGTAACATTCAGCCACATCTGGCAAACGACGACTACTACCTTGCAATGGATACCTATATCAGCATTGCAGAGGAACTTCTGCAAATGGCGGAGGATGGAGCGGTGTTTAACGAAAATGAAGCCGAGACATCGGACGTATTAATGGTTATCGGCGGTGCGGCTTTAATTCCTCTGCTTGTTGCTTTCATTATGATGCGAGGTAAGCTTTCCCATATGAAGACGGCGGTTCAGAATGATTATGCGGCAAATTACGTTAAGCCGGGAACTAAGCAACTTACGCAATCGAGGGATATGTTCATTTACAGCAGTGTAACAAAAACCCCGAGAGCTAAGAGTAACTCGGAAAGCCACAGGTCTTCCTCGGGCAGAAGCCATGGCGGCGGAGGCGGAAGCTTTTAAAAGCTAAACGACTATAAATAAAATGAAATGTTGAGAATAAACCAAAAACTGAAAGGAGAATTATTATGGGATTATTAAAAGCAGGAATTGGAGCACTTGGCGGAGTTCTGGCTGACTCCTGGCGCGATTATTTTTACTGCGAAAGCATGGATGCTGACACCCTTTGCGTAAAGGGTGAAAAAAAAGCAGGAGGACGCTCCTCTAATAAAAAAGGCTCTGACAACATTATTTCTAACGGTTCTATAATTAACGTCAATGACGGTCAGTGCATGATTATTGTAGAAAGCGGTAAAGTTGTGGAAATTTGTGCAGAACCCGGTGAATTTGTTTACGATACAGGCACAGAACCCAGCATTTTCTACGGAAGCCTTGGGGAAAACATTAAAAAGAGCTTTGCAGAAATAGGCAAGCGTTTTACCTTTGGCGGTGAGAGTGCAAAAGACCAAAGAGTATACTACTTCAACACAAAGGAAATTATGGGCAACAAATACGGCACACCTTCGCCTATTCCTTTCAGAATTATGGATATGGCTATTGGCTTCCCTCTTGATATTAAAATCCGTTGTCATGGTGAATATTCCTACAGAATTACAAACCCCATGCTTTTCTACACAAACGTGTGTGCAAATGTGGAAGGTGCATTTACCCGTGACGAAATCGACGGACAGTTAAAGAGCGAATTGCTCACAGCCCTTCAGCCTGCAATGTTCAAGATTTCGCAGAACAATATCTATTACGCTGCTATCCCTGCATATACAATGCAGCTTGCAGACGAACTCAACGAGCTTCTCTCTTCTAAATGGAGAGACAGACGCGGCGTTGAAATTGTAGAGTTTGGTGTATCTGCAGTTAATGCAACTGAAGAGGACGAGGCAAGAATTCAGGAATATCAGCGTTCGGCAGCAATGGGCAGAGATGCCAATATGCTTCGCGGACACATGGCAGGTGCAACCGCTCAGGCAATGAATACTGCTGCAGCAAATGAAAACGGCGCAATGACAGGCTTCATGGGAATGGGCATGACAGGTAATGTGATGGGCGGTATGGCAAACTTTATGCAGGGTGCTGCAAATGAGCAGAATACCATGGTTAATCAGCCTGTTAACACAGCTGCAGGCTGGAAGTGCGAATGCGGAGCTGTAAACACGGGAAAGTTCTGCATGGAATGTGGCAAAGCTCAATTGGTAAACGGATGGACTTGTCAGTGTGGTGCAGTTAATCAGGGAAAATTCTGCACAGAATGCGGAAAGCCTAAGCCTCAGAATGCACCTTTATACAAGTGCGACAAATGCGGCTGGACACCTGAAGACCCCGCTAATCCTCCCAAGTTCTGCCCTGAATGCGGAGACGTATTTGACGAAAACGACAAATAATGGGATATGTGATTGTGTACACAGTTAGTTAAGAACATAAAAAGCACCTTATGGTTTTTTTGCCATAAGGTGCTTTTGTTATTACATAGGAAATTGCGCGCAGAATGTGCGCATATTTGCTTGTAAAATAAAAGTGTACCTTTTCGTCCCCCAAGATTGGGGGACTGAGGGGGTTGAAGTGTTAAAACACTTTTTTATCATATAGTAAATGGCATGTTTTTCATATGCCTTCTTTAAGGCGATAATCCACAGCACTTTTTAAATATGTGAGATAGCTTTCGTCCTGGCACATTGCCTTGCCTATGGTATCGCTTAATTTTGCAACGGGATGACCGTTAACATACTGAAGTTTTATTACAATATTAAGCGGCTCTACGCTTGTGTCATTGCTGAGGAAGGTGCCTATGCCAAAGCTTATCTTTGCTCTGCCATTGAAATGGTCATAAATTTCCTGAGCTCTGTCGAAGTCGAGCGCATCGCTGAAGAGCAAGCTCTTGGTTTTGGGGTCAATGCCTAAAGACTCATAGTGGCTGATTATCTTTTCGCCCCATGCGATGGGGTCGCCGCTGTCGTGGCGAACGCCTGTGTAGCACATTGCCTGAAGCTTGTCAAAATCCATAAGGAACAGGTCTGTTCCCAATGTGTCGGTTAATGCTGTACCGTTATCGCCCTGGAATTCGTCGAACCATTCTTCCATTGCAACTTTATTGGTGTAAGCAAGTGTTACCCCGGGAATGCCCTGGTACATCTGAACATATTCGTGGGCATAGGTGCCGATGGGCTTGCAGCCGTATTTTCTTGCAAAGTATACGTTAGAGGTGCCGACACAGGTATTTGTATTGAGCATTTCTTTTATAACATAGTCCTGCCATTCGCGGCTTAACCTTCTGCGACAACCAAATTCCGCAAACTTAAAGTTATACTTACCTTCGTTTATGGCTTTTACTTTTACAGAAAGCCTCTCTTTTGCTTTATCCACAAGCTCGAGGTAGTCGTATTTCATGCGGAAATAAACTTCGTTGACAATTTCCAATAAATAAATTTCGAACTGCATTACGCTGAACAAAGGCCCTGACACCTCAATAAACAGCTCGCCGTTATCTTTGCCGTAGCAGTTTACATATCGGCGGATGGGATGCCACAGCCTTAAAAATTCCACATAGTCAGACTTAATGAAGGAGATGGAATTAAGGTAATCAAGCTCGTCCTCGGAAAACTTTAAGGTGCACAAATGGTCTATCTGTGCATTGATTTCTTCTACCATTTCTTCTGTGAAAATAACATCCTTATTACGGCATTTGAAAAGATACTTTCCGTTCAGGTTTGTATGCTTATGAAACATTACCATGTTCATGTTGAACTTGTAAAGGTCTGTGTCTAAAAGCGACACTATGATGGGGCTGAGCTTCATCATTGTAATTCACCTCGTATGTTTTGTTGTAAAATAATATATCATTAAAAGCACACTTGTGTCAACCAAAGTGTTTTGACGGGGAAAACTCTTGAGATTTTTACAGCGATGTTATATAATGAATTCATCCTATTGTAAAGGAATGTGGAATATGAAAGTGACCTTAGAGAATTTAACGAAAATATTTCCCTCACGCAGTAAAAAGGAGGGGAAAGATGTTGTTGCGGTTAACAGCTTCAACATAGAAATAGCCGATGGTCAGCTTGTTGGTCTGCTTGGCCCCTCGGGGTGTGGAAAGTCCACAATGCTTAATTTGCTTTCAGGCCTTCAGAAGCCCACAAGCGGTAAAATTTTGTTCGATGATGACGATGTAACTACCCTTCCGCCCGAGAACCGCGGTGTGGGGCTTGTTTTTCAGAGCTATGCTTTATATCCTCATCTTACGGTGAGGCAGAACATAACCTTTCCCTTGGAAAACAGAAAGGGAAAGGACAAGCTTACCAAAGATGAGATGAATGCCATGGCCCTGGAGGCTGCAAAGCTTGTGCAGATAGACAACCTTATGGACAGAAAGCCCGGAGAGCTTTCGGGCGGTCAGCAGCAGAGAGTTGCCATTGCCCGTGCAATTGTGAAAAAACCCAGAATTCTTCTGCTGGACGAGCCCCTTTCCAACCTTGATGCAAGGCTCCGCCTTCAGACAAGAGAAGAGATAAGGCGCATTCAACGCTCTACGGGGATAACAACTGTTTTTGTAACCCATGACCAGGAGGAGGCAATGTCCATTTCTGACAGCATTATTGTTATGAAGGACGGCATTCTGCAGCAGGTGGGTAAGCCTCAGGAGGTTTACGATGAGCCTGTGAATTTGTTTGTAGCAAAGTTTTTAGGCACACCTCCCATAAACACCTTCGACGGATTTGTTAAGGACGGGGGGCTTTACATAGGCGAGGAAAAGGTGCTTGATGTGCCTCATGCAGAAAATTGCGCCGTTACGGTTGCTGTGCGACCTGAGGGCTTTGAAATTAACCCTCATGGTGCGTTCAGTTGCCATGTTGACCGTGTTGAGGTTATGGGGCGTGATGTAAGCATTGTTTCAACACATGAATGCTCCCACAACCCTTTGGTGCGCTCCATTATAAGCAGTGAAAACGCGCAGGAGGTAACAGGCGAGTGGGTAAAGTTTGACCTTAAGAAAAATAAAACCTATATTTTTAACAAGGAAACAGAAGAACGTATTTTTTTCTGATGAGGTGTAGGTTATGAAAAATAATAATTTAAAAGGCTGGCTGTATCTTTTGCCTGCCGTAATATTCCTTGGCGTGTTCATGGTTTACCCCTTGATAGATGTGTTCATTTATTCCTTCGAGGAGGGCTACAATTTTGCATCGGAAACATATTCGGGTGTGGGAATGTTCAACTATTCCTACGTTTTACGCGACCCTTATTTTCTGCAGGCATTGAAAAACACATTTATTCTTGTTGTTATTACGGTGCCTGCTTCAACAATACTGGCACTTCTTATTTCTGTTGGGCTCAGCAGCATTGAAAAGGTGAAAAATTTGTTTCAGACGGTGTACTTTCTGCCTTATGTAACAAATACGTTGGCGGTGGGGCTTGTTTTCATGATTCTTTTTAAACAAACCCCCTATACAAACGGCTTTGTAAACATTGTGCTGGGCTTCTTCGGCCTTTCGCCAATTGACTTTATAGGCGGCCCCTACTGGGCAAAGATGCTGGTCTTGTGCCTTTACACCATCTGGGTTGTTATACCCTTCAAAATTATTGTGCTTACAGGCGCAATCGCATCTGTAAACCCCATATACTACAGCGCTGCAAAGGTTGATGGCACAGGCAGATGGCGAACCTTTTCACGCATAACGCTGCCCATGATTTCACCTACGGTGTTTTACCTTATAATTACGGGCTTTATCGGGGCGTTCAAGGCTTATTCCGACGCAGTTGCACTCTTTGGTACAGACCTTAATGCTTCCGAAATGAACACCATTGTTGGCTACATTTACGACATGCTTTACGGTAATTCGGGCGGTTATCCGTCCTTTGCAAGTGCTGCGGCAGTTATTCTGTTTGTGATTGTGCTTACAATAACCTGCATAAATCTGCTTGTGAGCAAAAAGCACGTTCACTATTAAGGAGGCAGTTATGGATTACGAAAAAATTGAAAAATCCGCCCAAATAAAACAGAAAATTGTGAAGACGGGTACATATGTTTTTTTAAGCGTATGGGCCTTAGTTGTGCTGTTCCCCTTTTACTGGATGGTTTTAACAAGCTTTAAAGGCTACGGCGCCTATAACGCCGAGTGGATTCCAAAGCTGTACACCTTAAGCCCCACCTTGGAAAATTACGTGGATGCTTTTACAAAGGTGCCTCTTGGCAGCTATTTTCTTAACACGGTCATTTTTACCTTGGTTACAACTGCAATTATGGTTGTGGTAACAATTCTGGCTGCCTTTGCCTTTTCAAGGCTTAACTTTTACGGCAGGGATCTGGTTTTCACCATCTTTCTGGCGCTGATGATGATACCAAGCGAGCTTGTTGTTATTACAAACTTTGTTACAATAACAAACCTCGATTTGAGAAATACCTTTACAGGTCTTATATTGCCATCGGTTACGTCGGTGTTTTACATTTACCTTTTAAAGGAAAACTTTGCGCAGATACCCGACGAGCTCTATTACGCCGCAAAGGTTGACGGCACAAGCGATTTCCGCTACCTTACAAGGGTTATGGTGCCTATCTGCAAGCCAACCATAATAACCGTAACGGTGCTTAAGGTAATTGAATGCTGGAACAGCTACGTGTGGCCAAGGCTCATAACCGACGACAGCAGCTATTTCCTTGTTTCCAACGGCATTCAGGAAATACGAGAAAACGGCTTTGGTCGAGATAACATTCCTGCCATGATGGCGGCGGTGGTTGTTATTTCCGTGCCCCTTGTTGTATTGTTTGTAATTTTCAGAAAGAAAATTATGGCAGGGGTTTCGAGAGGGGGCATGAAGGGGTGAAAAAACTTGTTTCACTTTTTATGATAATAGCAATGCTTCTTACCCTTTGTGCATGCCACGGAAAGGTTGACACCATGGGGCTTTCACAAGGAAGCGTTTTTGAGGTGCCTGAAGAGTTTGACACATCGAAGAATTATGAAATAACCTTTTGGGCAAAGAACGACACAAACCTTACACAGGTTGACATTTACAAAACTGCCATTGCCGACTTTGAAAGCCTTTACCCAAATATTAAGGTGAACCTCAGGCTTTACACAGATTACGGCAAAATTTATAACGATGTTATAACGAACATTGCCACCGACACAACACCTAACGTGTGCATTACATACCCTGACCACATTGCAACCTACCTTACGGGCGAGGATACCGTTGTGGCACTGGATAACCTTATAGCAGATGAGTTTTATGGCTTAGGCGGCAGTAAGCTCCTTTTTGACTCTCCAAAGGAAGGCGAAATTGTTCCTAAGTTTCTGGAGGAATGCAAAATAAACTCACACACCTATGCACTGCCCTATATGCGCTCCACAGAAGCATGCTACGTTAATAAAACCTTTGTTGAAAAAATGGGCTACACGCTTCCCGAAAAGCTTACCTGGGACTTTGTGTGGGAGGTTTCCGAGGCTGCAACAAAGAAGGATGCAGGCGGAAATTACGTTGTGAATTCCCAGAAGGTTATGATTCCGTTTATATACAAGTCGACAGATAACATGATGATTCAGATGCTTAAGCAAAAGGGCGCAGGCTATTCCGACCAATCGGGAAAGATTGAGCTTTTTAACCCTGCAACTGAAGAAATACTGACCACGATTGCCGCTCATAGCGAAACAGGTGCCTTCAACACCTTCAAAAGGGCAGGCTACCCTGCAAACTTCCTTAACGCAGGTCAGTGCATTTTTGCAGTTGACTCCACTGCAGGTGCAACCTGGATGGGCACCGATGCACCCTTGGTGGACATTAGTGAGGATAAGCTTGTGGACTTTGAAATTGAAGTGATGCCTATTCCTCAGTATGACACGGAAAACCCCGTTATGATTTCTCAGGGACCGAGCCTTTGTGTGTTCAACAAGGAAGATAAAGGCGAGGTTTTAGCCTCCTGGCTCTTTATGCAGTTTATGCTCACAAACAAGGTGCAGATTGCATACGCTGAAACCGAGGGCTATGCGCCTGTTACCATAAAAGCGCAGCAAAGCGAGGAGTACAAGAACTATTTATCAAGAAGCGGTGAGGATAACAGTGTTTACTATCCTGTTAAAATTGATGCCACAAAGCTGCTGCTTGATAATACCGACAACACCTTTGTTACGGCTGTTTTCAACGGCTCGGCATCATTAAGAGATGCGGCAGGTCAGCTGATAGAAAGCGTTAACAAATCGGTGAAGCGAGGCGACAGCATCGATAAGGAATATATAAACGCACTCTATGACGAGGTGAAATCTCTTTACCGCCTTGACGACATAAAGAGCAAAAGGGAAGAGGGAAGCATGGGCGCTTTGCCCGTGGCATCCAAGCTCTTGCTTGCGGTAATCGCACTTTGCTGGGTGTGCATGGGTGCTTATGTTGCTCTTGAGAAAATACAAAAAAGAAAATTTAAAGAAAAATGTTGATTTTTGGAGATATTGTTGTAAAATAGTAATGAATATAACAAAACTTTATCAAAAGGAGTAAACAAACATGAAAAAGATTTTTGCATTGTTACTTGCAGCCGTTATGGTATTTGCTCTTGCAGCCTGCGGCAATGAAACAACAGAACCCACAGAGGCAGAGGTTGCTACCGATGCTACAGAAGCAGCAACACCTGTTATGACACACGCTGAATACATGGCAGCCCCCATGGAAAGCGAAGTTACTGTTGAAACATTCGTTCAGGGTCACCAGTCCTGGTGGGATAACAAGATTACTGTTTACTGCCAGAGCGAAGACGGCGCATACCTTCTTTACGAGCTTGCATGCTCTGAAGAAGATGCAGAAAAGCTTGTTCCCGGCACAAAGATTCGTGTAAACGGCTACAAGAGCGAATGGTCAGGCGAAATTGAAATTGTTGATGGTACATTCGAATTTGTAAACGATGGCGAAACATTTATTGCTGAAGCACTCGATGTTACAGAGCTTCTCGGCAGCGAAGAGCTTATTAACCACCAGAACGAATTTGTAAGCTTCAAGGGCATGAGCGTTGAAAGCATCAGCTACAAGAACGATGAACCCGGTGACGACATTTACCTTACACTTGGCTACAACGGCGCATCCTATGAATTCTGCGTTGAAGTTTACCTTACAGGCGTTGAATCTGAGGTTTACACAACAGTTGGCACACTTAAGGCTGGCGACAAGGTTGACGTTGAAGGCTTCCTTTACTGGTACGAGGGCGTTAACCCCCACATTACAGCTATTACAGTTGCGCAGTAATATAACAACATAATAAGAAGGCTGAGGCGAAATTGCCTCGGCCTTTTTTATCATATAGGAAATTGCGCATTTCCTATAAGGCAAAAAATAAATTTTATATTATTGCCGTGCGAGAATTTCCTCGCAAGACTCGGAAAAGCTACAAAGGCATTACAAAGTGTTTTCTCCTCTGTTTACCTTAATTGCAACTATCGTCAGAGAGTGTCGGAGACACTTTGTTCTGCAAACGAAAACCACGCCATAGTGGCGTGGTTCAAAAAAGCAATGCCGATGAGTATAAATTTTCGCAGAGTGCGAAGGCAGTGTCCTTTTGTGCGACAAAAGGACCAAAAACGTGGGGGATTCCGATTTTGTTTGGTGTGATAACATAGTTTACAGATTGTTCGAGCACATGGTTTACAAATCTGATACAATAAAGGCATACAAAGGAGTTGATTGTATGCCTTGGAAGGATATTAGTAAAACAATGATTAGAGAAGAGTTTGTAAAGCGAGTTATATTGCAACAAGAAACGAAAACCTCATTATGTCGTGAATATGGAATTAGTCGTCCAACAGGAGACAAATGGTTAAAAAGATATCTAAATGGAGAAAATCTGTCAGACCGTAGCAGGGCACCTTTTAAAACAGCAAATAAGACATCACCGGATATAGAAAGGATAATTCTTGATTACAGGGAAACACATCCGGCTATAGGTGCTGTTAAAATACGACGAATACTTCAAAACAAAGGATATGAAAATATTCCTTCAGCGAGCACGGTAAATGCAATTTTAAAACGAAATGGCTGTATATCCATAGAGGCAAGCAAAGCTGCAACACCAAACAGAAGATTTGTGAAAGACTTTCCAAATGATATGTGGCAAGCAGATTTCAAGGGAAATTTTTTGCTGAAAAATCAATGTCGTTGCTATCCTTTAAATGTTATAGATGACCATAGTCGTATGAGCTTGTGCTCTAAAGCATTAACATCTGAAAGCTTTGAAAGCGTATTTCCTGTGTTTTTAAACTTATTCAAAGAATATGGACTTCCGTTTTCGTTGCTTTGCGATAACGGAAATCCATGGGGAACTTCACAGAATAGGGGTTTTACCAATTTTGAAGTTCGTCTTATGGAAATAGGTGTTTTAGTAATGCATGGAAGAGCATTTCATCCTCAAACGCAAGGAAAGGAAGAAAGTTTCAATCGCTCAATGACGAGAGAACTTTTAAATTTTTGCAATTTTAAGGATTTGATAGAAGCACAAGAACAATTTGATGAATATCGAAAGTTTTACAATTATGAAAGACCACATCATGCGTTAGGCCTTGATGTTCCAGCACAACATTACTGTAAAAGCAATCGTAAATTACCGGATAAAATTCATGATTGGGACTATCCGGGTGAGTGTAAAATAAGAAAAGTAAGTTCTAAGGGGTACTTGTATTATTCGAAATACTGGTATTACTTTAGCGAAGCTTTTGCAGACAAGATGGTTGCGGTAAAAGAATCTTCTATTCCGGGTTTTGTAAACGTTTACTTTCGTCAATTTAAGATTGCAAGAATAAATGTTGATGAAAAGAAG
>JAFQLL010000102.1 GCA_017414645.1 Clostridia bacterium
ATTTCCTATAAGGTAAAAAATAAATTTGATTTTATTGCCATGCGAGAATTTCCTCGCGAGGCTCGGAAAACGCATATGGCATTACAAAGTGTTTTCTCCTCTGTTTACCTTAATTGCAACTATCGTCAGAGAGTGTCGGAGACACTTTGTTCCTTTCTATTTGTGCGTTCTGCGCCGATAAGGTAAAAGCAAAAATACGAGTGGAAAACGATGTAGAATTCTTCGAAAGCATGTACAGGCTATACAAAGAAAGTATGCCGTATATGCTTTCGAAGGATAGTGCTGAAATAAAAAATACCCCTTTGATTGTTCAAAGGGGTATTATCATTTCAAAAACTGCACGGTCTACGCGATTTGCATTGCTATTGTGATTAAACAAGGAAAATTGATGCAGAAGTGCCTGAAGTGACCCGAAGCTGTACATAAAAAGTACTGCGAGTGGTCAGTTCAGGCAGTAGCACAAATATGCAGATAAAAACGGAGTGCCGTCTGACACTCCGTTACTTTTGTTTTCTATTTGTGCGTTCTGCGCAATTTAACTGTTTAATCAGTCGCCGAAGCATACGCCGAGGGCCTTAGCCATCTGTACGAGTTCACCGTTGGGGTCAACGTTCTTAGTCTTCTGACCGATAACGTCTTCTAAGGAAGCATAAGTCATTTCATCGCCATGAAGAGCTACGATGTTGCCGAACTTGCCTTCCATAGCCAATTCAACAGCTGCATAGCCGTAACGGGAAGAAAGAACTCTGTCGTGACCGGATGTGGTACCACCGCGCTGTGTGTGACCTAAGATTGTGCTTCTTGCTTCTGTGCCGCAAAGAGCTTCGAGCTGGTCAGCAACAATTGCACTTACGCCACCGAGACGGATAGCATCGGGAGAATCTTCACGAATTTTGGAAATAACAATGTCGCCACCAAGGGGCTTAGCACCTTCTGCAACTGCAACGATTGCAAAGTCCTTGCCGTTAGCCATGTCGGCTTTGATCTTTTCAGCAACCTTGTTGATGTCATAGGGGATTTCGGGGATGAGGATAGCATCAGCTGCACCTGCGATACCGCCGTGAAGTGTGAGCCAGCCTGCGCCACGACCCATGATTTCAACGCACATGATTCTGCCGTGAGACTTAGCAGTTGTTCTGATGCGGTCAAAGGAATCTGTTACAACACTGATAGCTGTGTCGAAACCGAAGGTGTAGTCTGTTTCTGCAAGGTCGTTATCGATAGTCTTGGGAATACCGATTACGTTAACGCCCTTTCTTGCAAAGTCACGACCGGATGTAAGTGTGCCGTCGCCACCTAAGATGAAGAGAGCATCGATGCCTGCTTCCTTAAGGTTTTCAACTGCAACGTCAGAAACGTCGTGATACATAATCTTACCGTTTTCGTCACGAACGATGTTATCGTTTTCGTCACGGATGGGGTAGATGAAAAGGTTGTCCTTATTAGAGGACTTAAGGATTGTGCCGCCCTCGGAAAGGATTTCCTGTACGTTGTCAAGTGTGAGATCGATGAAGTCCTTATGATAAAGACCGTGGTAACCCTTTCTGATACCTACAACTTCGAGACCATACTTAACGATAGCTGTCTTTACAACGGCACGGATAACCGCGTTGAGGCCGGGGCAGTCGCCGCCGCCTGTGAGAATGGCAACTTTTTTGATTTCGCTCATATTGTAAAACCTCCGTTAAAAAAAATAACAAATTAATACTTCTTAATAATACTATAAAATAAAAATTTATGCAAGCAAAATTTTGATATTTCTACAAATAATGTTTTTGTTGCAATTTTGGCAATAATAACATATAATATATATGTTATCCAAAAGAAAGGAAATGAATGTGAAATGGAAGAGAAAAAAACATCCAACTTTATTCACGATATTATCGATGCCGACCTGGCAGAGGGTAGGGAAAATGAGGTGCACACACGTTTTCCTCCCGAGCCTAACGGTTATCTTCATATAGGCAGTGCAAAGGCCATTTACATTAACCATACAGCTGCAAAAAAGTACGGCGGTAAGTTCAACCTCCGCTACGACGACACAAACCCCGTAAGAGAAGACGACGAGTACGTAAGAGCCATTGAGGAAGACTTAATGTGGCTGGGCGCTAACCCTACAGGCGGCATTTTCTACGGCTCTGACTATTTTGATAAGTGCTACGAATTTGCGGTAAAGCTCATTCGTGAAGGCAAGGCCTTTGTTTGCGACTTAACAGCGGAGGAAATGAGTGAATACCGCGGTGTGCCCACTTCTCCCGGTAAGGAAAGACCCTACAAGAACAGAAGCGTTGAGGAAAACCTTGACCTTTTTGAAAGAATGAAGAATGGCGAATTCAAGGACGGGGAAAGAACGCTTCGTGCCAAGATTGATATGGCTTCTCCTAATATGAACATGCGTGACCCTGTTATTTACAGAATAAAGCATGCAGAGCACCATCGCCAGGGCAACAAGTGGTGCATTTACCCCATGTATGACTTTGCGCATCCCATTCAGGATGCTTTAGAGGGCATTACACATTCACTTTGCTCCATTGAATTTGCAAACCATCGTCCCCTTTATGACTGGGTTATCGAAAACGTGGGCTTTGACCATGCACCCCATCAGTATGAGTTTGCCCGTCTGAACATGACCTATACTGTTATGAGCAAGCGCTACCTTCGTAAACTGGTTGAAACAAAAACCGTTGACGGCTGGGACGACCCCAGAATGCCTACACTTTCAGGCCTTCGCAGACGTGGCTACACACCTTCTGCAATTTTTGACTTTATTGAAAGAAGCGGTGTTGCAAGAAGCGAAGCAATGGCAGACTTGAACCTTCTTGAATTCTGTATTTGCGAGGAACTCAACGAAAGCGCTGAAAGAAGAGTTTGTGTGCTTGACCCCATCGAGGTTGAAATTACAAACTACCCCGAAGGAAAGACAGAATACTTTGAACTTTCAAACCACCCCAAAAAGCCCGAGCTGGGAGTAAGAAAGCTTCCCTTTACCAAAAATGTTTACATCGAAAAATCGGACTTTATGGAAGAGCCTATCCCCGGCTTCCAGCGCCTTAAACCCCAGGGCGAGGTAAGGCTTATGGGCGCTTACATTGTTAAGTGCAACGAGGTTGTTAAGGACGAAGAGGGCAACATTGTAAAGCTTCTTTGCACAGCCGATTTAGTTACAGGCAACTCCAAGAGAGAAGAAGGCCCCAAGGTTAAGGGCACAATTCACTGGCTCAGCAAGGAGCATGCACTTGATAGAGAAGTTCGAATTTACAACAACATTTTCAACAAGGAAAACGTTGCAACACTTCTTGAAGACGAAAACTTTGAAGAGTTCTTAAACCCCGACAGCTTAGAAATTATGGCAAACGCAAAGATTGAAGAAAGCCTTGCCGAAGCTAAGGTGGGCGAAAAGTTCCAGTTTGTGAGAATGGGCTACTTCACACTTGACTCAAAGTGCGAAAACGTGTTCAACAGAACTGTGGCACTTAAGACAGGCTTTAAGGCGAAATAATAAGTGCAGGATTCAGAATGCTGAATGCAGAATGATGGAAAGAATTCCGCAGACGGAATTCTACATTAACTCTGCACTCTGCACTTTGCACTCTGCATTTAATCGACGAAAGGAGATTAAACTATGGACTACAACAAGTTAGCGGAATTATTATTCCCCGATATTGACTGCGATATTGATTTTTATGAAAATAAGTACCCAAAGCGCGACCTTCCCGAGGGTGCAAGGGTAACACGCCTTGGTCCAAGCCCCACAGGCTTTATTCACCTTGGCAACCTTTACGGTGCTTTGGTTGATGAGCGCTTGGCTCATCAGTCGGGCGGTGTGTTCTTCCTTCGTATTGAAGACACTGACAACAAGCGTGAGGTTGAAGGCGCAGTTGACATTATTATAAATTCATTGAAGTACTTTAACGTGCACTTTGATGAAGGTGCTACCGTGGACGGCGAAAAGGGCATTTACGGACCCTACCGCCAGAGACAGAGAAGAGAAATTTACAGATGCTTTGCAAAGCATTTAACAAAGAAGGGCCTTTGCTACCCCTGCTTCTGCTCTGAAGAGGAAAACGAAAAGAGAAGAAGTGAGCAGGAGGCAATTAAAGCCAACCCCGGCTACTATGGCGAGTGGGCAACATGCCGTAACCTTTCCTATGAAGAGGTTGAAAAGAAAGTTAACGCAGGCGAAAGCTATGTAATGCGTTTCCGCGCACCTGAAGGCAGCACAAGAATTATCGAAGTTGAAGACGAAATCCGCGGCACATTAAAAATGCCCGAAAACGAAATGAACTTTGTTGTTTTAAAGAGCGACGGCATTCCCACATATCACTTTGCACATCTGGTTGACGACTACCTTATGGGCACAACACACGTTGTGCGTGGTGAAGAATGGCTTGCAACACTGCCTTATCATCATCAGCTTTTTGAAGCCTTTGGCTTTAAAATTCCCGTATACTGCCACACTGCAGTATTAATGAAGATAGACAGCGAAACACAGGTTAAGAGAAAGCTTTCCAAGAGAAAGGACCCCGAGTTTTCACTTGACTTTTACCGTAACGAGGGCTATTTACCCGAAGCTGTGTGGGAATACTTGTTAACAGTTCTCAACTCCAACTTTGAAGAGTGGAGAAGAGACAACCCCGATGAGGACGTTCACAACTTTAAGTTCACAACACAGAAAATGAGCGTTTCAGGTGCTCTTTTTGACACAGACAAGCTGGCTGACGTTTCCAAAAACTACATTGCAAAGCTGGAGGGACAGGTTGTTTACGACAACCTTACTGCATGGGCTAAGGAATGCGACGAGGAATATTATAACCTTCTTACAAAGAACCCCGAGTTTACCCTTAACATGATTAATATCGGTCGTGGCGGCGAAAAGCCCAGAAAGGATATTGCGTGTTGGAAGCAGAGTAAGGAATTCTATTCCTTTATGTTCCCCGAAACCTTTAAGATGGAAGATAACTTCCCCGAAAGTGTATCGGAAGAAGAAAGAAAGGCTATCCTTACAAAGTACATTGAAACCTATGACCACAGCGCCCTCAAGGAGGACTGGTTCCCCGCACTCCGTGCAATGGGCGAGGAGATGGGCTATGCACCCAAGCCTCAGCTTTACAAGAAAAACCCCGAAATGTACAAGGGTCATGTGGGCGATATCGGTGCTGTTATCCGTGTGGCATTGACAGGCAGAATGAATGCTCCCGATATCTGGGAAATTCAGCAGGTGTTGGGTGAAGAGGAAACCTTAAGAAGAATAAAATTGGCTTTAAACTAAAACGCTTTATGCAAGTGAATGGAGGTAGGTTTTACAATCCCTCAGTCAGCATAGTTGATAGTTCTTCTAGAGCGTGCCCCATTTGTCCTGCGGACATTTTCCCCACTAACAGGGAAATCAACCCTTTCGCAAGAGAACCTTGGAACTTGTAAAAGAGCCCTCCTTGTGTAAAGGAGGGGGGACACGAGAGTGTGCCGGGAGAATTGTGATTCAAATAGCTTAGTGAGATAAAAATGCTTTGGAAATATTGAAGCAGAAAGTGGCTGTTACGTGTGAACAAATTTGAGTTCACACATAACAGCCACTTTGTGTTAGAGTCTTTTTACATTGATTGCGAAAAGGCTCTAAGTATCAAAGTTTGAAAAATATTTTAGCCCCAGCCATTAGTCTGTTTATAAAATTCTTTAAATTTTATAACAATGGAATCTCTGTAGCCCCTGTTTGTGAAACCTTTCCAGAAACCATTTCCCAAGCTGTCGGTTTTATCGCTTTCGCTTTTTTCACCTGCAGCGCCAACAACCACAAACCCGTCTTGAAGAGGTGCAATTGCCATTAAGTTGTCATACCCTTTGCCTGCGACTGATTCGGTATAAAGTAATGTACAGTTGCTGTTAAATATTGCAAGTGAACCATGGTTATAGGTGGGACACACATATTTGTCGCCAATAACACACACTTCGTAAAGCCATGAGTTTGACACAATGTTTGAGCTTTGAAGAACACCATGATGGTTGTATTTTGCAATTATTCCATTTTGCCCATGATGAATACCTACAGCCACATAGCCGTCCCATGTTTCTTGAACGTCATTAAAGGCATACTGACCGTCTTTACCAAGACTTGTAGTCCATTCGACTACTCCGTAAGCATTATACTTCATAAGCGTAGCGTTGGAATCGGCAAGGCCTTTGCTGGATTCGGGTATTTCTGCAGAAACAATAAAGCCTCCATCAGTTGTCGCGTCAATGGAATAGAAAAGGTCATAGCCTTTTCCACCGGCTGTAAGTATCCATTGCACAATTCCTTGCAAATCGAATTTTACAATTATGCCGTCCTGGCTGCCTTTGCCCTTAATTCCAGAAAAATCTCCGGTGTTAAAGCTCCCTGCGGAAGAATGACCTACAGCAATATAGCCGTCATTGACAGCCACTACATCGGTAAACATGTCGCCGTCTTTGCCACCGAAAACTTTTTTCCACACCACTTTGCCGTAATTATCATACTTTACAATTAAAGCATCCGTAGAGCCTTTTCCGGTTATGTTTCTCAAGTCGCCCTCTGTGCCATAGCTATTTGCGGTATAACCTACAACCACATAACCGTCACCGTTTGTTGCAACACTATTGAATGTTTCATTGCCTTCGCCACCGAAAAGGGCTTTCCATTCAATTTTCCCATTGGCATTATACTTAACAATTGTTCCATTTTTTTTGCTGCCGCAACGAGCTTTGCCCCAGTCGCCTTCGTGTACAGCTATTGTAGTATAAGAATTTCCCGAAGCAACGTAGCCGCCATCGGAAGTAGGTGCTACAGATAAAAACTGGTCGTCCCAACTGCCGCCAAGAATTGATTTATGACTAACTTCGTAACCTGCGAAATCATATACTCTTGTAACAGAATCTCCAAACTTCCAGTTTTTTGCGGTCACGGCTGTAACAATAGCCTGAGAGAGCTCTATTTTAAATGGTCCGTTATAAAGAGTGCCGTTTGTTGCAGGGTTGCTGCCGTCTAAAGTATAAAAAATATCTTCACCATTCATTGCCGTGATTGTTACAATGTTTTTATCAAGGGAAATTACAGGCTTATATGCTCTATTGGGATCAACTGTTGTAAACGTTATACTGTTTCCCCCAACACAACCACCACCATATGTGTTTACAACTGCATTTTCCGGGATTGTAACAGTATAGCTGTGCTCCGCTACTAAAGGAGATGTAGGTATTATATACAAATAAGAACCGCTTATTCGCTTGCTGATGCCAACCCATTGCCCTGAGGTGTTATCAAACATTCCTATGTAAGAAGAGTTCCAACCTTCAAGAATCGATGATTCATACTTAAAACATATGGTTTCACCTATTGGAACCATTGTTGCATTGCTTTTGGGGGTTGTCGACGATAGTTTGAGTGAAGATGCAGTAACAGTGACTGTACATGTATCTTTATATCCGTTTTTAGTTTCAACCGTAATAGTTGCAGTGCCGGGGTAAACACCTGTCACTTTACCATTGTTTACAGTTGCCACAGAAGTATTGCTACTTCTCCAGTATAGTGTGGAGCTTGCTCCCTCGGGGCTTAATGTAGCCGTCAATGTCTTACTCGTATTGGTATTAACGGAAATACTTGTGGGGATAGAAACACCTGTAGGGTTTAGATTAACTATAATATCCCATGTTCCTACAGAGATTTGTTCACTGCGCGGAACTGTTTGAATGTTAGAGTTCATTGGGTAAAGAGGATTCATTGAGTTGTACGTTACAGTACATTTGCAGCTTACTCTAGCCTTGCCCGGTGCCAACGCAGTAATAGTATTGGACATCGCTGTAGAACTATAGCTTGAAATCTTTACTACAGTATTACTCCTTGTTTCTACATATTTGGGAAGACCTAAAGAATCAACGCCTTCTGCCTTATAGTGCGTTATGCTCCAAACATAAGTATAATTAGCACCACCTACAGCAGGGTATGAGGTGTTTGGTTGATTTACACGCACATTCATTGTTTGCCCTATTTCTAATGTATAGTTTGATGCCTGTGTGTGTACGCTGCACATTAAAATGATTGTGCATATCACAATAAAGATTGTTGCTAAATGTTTCTTTTGCATAAAAGCACTCCTTTCTTTTAATAATTAAATTATACTCAATATGTTGAGTATTGTCAAGATGTTGAGCATGGTAGAATTAAAAGCGGTGGTATTTATGATTAGTTACAAGCCGTTTTATGAAACGTTGTTTAAAAAAGGAATAACTGAATACAGCTTAATATTTAAGCAGGGATTTTCTGCAAATACATTGCATCGGATAAAAAAGGGTGAAGCAATAAGCACGAAAACAATAGATGCACTCTGTTATGCGTTGGATTGTGGAGTAGGTGAAATTATAAAGTTTGAAAAAGAATAAGGTAGTAAATAGAAGAAGGTTGCAGTAGTGCAGCCTTTTTGCTGTATAGAACATTTTAAATATACGGGCATAACAATAAATTATTGATTACAATAATGGGGTGTGATAAAATGTTCGTGAATAATTTGCAAAGGTGATTAAAATGAAAAAAGTTTGTGCGTTAATTCTGACGGCACTTGTTATAATGACAGGCTGCGGAAAAATTGAATATACAGAGGGCATGTATACCGATGTGCGTGACTGGGATTTTTACACTGATGCGGTGGCATTTTGTGTAAATAGCGGCTACATGGTGCCCGAGGGTGATGTTTTCGGTGTTTATGACAATGTTACCCTTTCAGAATGTGCAGACCTTATTGCAAAAATTGCGGGAAAGGGCGAGGGCATAAATTATGTTGTAAAAAACAATATTGCCCCCTACGATTTCGGCGAGTGGGACACTTTTGCAAAAAGAGAAGACATTGCCTACATGTTTTCCCATATTGCAGAGCATGACTACATAAACAAGGTGGTGGAGGGTGCCATCCGGGATGTAGGCGATAGCTACGCAAAGGACGAAATTTATTCCCTTTATAAAATGGGCATTTTTTCAGGCGACAAGGGTGCGTCTACCTTCCGCCCGACAGATTACATGACAAAATCTGAGCTTGCAATTGTGGCAGAGAGGCTTTGCAACAAGGAAAAGCGCATGCGCTTTGACAAAAGCCGACTGGAGGTAAGTTTTATTGCCTTTGGCGATGCCATAGGTCACTCACCTTGCTTAAAGGCAGGGCTGAAAGGTGACGGCAGCTATGACTTTACCGAGTTTTTTGAAAATGTGCAAAGCTATATCGATGCAGCTGATGTTGCCTGCATAAACCAGGAAACTGTTTTTGTGGAAAATAATTTTTCGGGCTACCCCTCCTTTGGCAGCCCTGAGGAAATGGGCATTGCAGAGGTTAATGCAGGCTTTGACGTTGTAACACATGCCACAAACCATGCCTTTGACCGCGGAGTGGGCGGTGTTTTGTACACAACAGCCTTCTGGGACAAGTACCCCGAAATTGAAATGCTCGGTATGCATGAAGATGAAGCGGATGCACAAGAAATAAGCATTATTGAGAAAAACGGCATTAAAATTGCACTTTTAAACTACACCTATTCCTTAAACGGCTACCGCTTGCCCTCGGGCAAAGGGTATATGGTGGACTTGCTTGATGAAACAAAAATAAGAAGCGATATGGCAAAAGCTAAGAGCATGAGCGATGCGATTGTGGTGTTTGCTCATTGGGGCAACGAGTACCAGAACACACCTGCCCAAAGCCAGAAAAACTGGGCGCAGCTTTTTGCCGATTGCGGTGCAACAGCTGTTGTGGGGCATCACCCCCATGTTGTGCAGCCTATGGAAACTGTTACAAGTGCCGACGGAAAAGTGGTACCTGTTTACTATTCCTTAGGTAACAGCATTTCAAACCAGAACGATTTCCAGACGGCGCTTTGTGCCATGGCAGACTTTAAAATTGTGAAGGACGAAAGCGGTGTAAGGTGCGAAAACCCATTGATTAAGCCTGTAATAACACATATGCAGACAGGCTATTACAGCATTTATCTTTTAGATGATTACCCCGAGGAAATGGCATTAAAGCACAAGCACAGAGGTGCATTCGGACAGAGATTTACAATAGAAGCTTATAGGGAGCTTTTTGAAAGTATAGTAAACCAACCTTAGAAAAAAAGACGGTGTAAACAAGTTGTTTACACCGTCTTTTTTCGTATTAATATACAGGCTCTAAGTTTTCGTATTCGATTATGTAGCCCATTTTGCCTGAGTAGAAGGGTTCAATGTCGTGGGGTGCGTCGTTAAAGTACCACTTGCCGTTTACCTTGAAAACAATAAGGAAATATTCATCGGTGCCGTCCTCAGATACGTAGGAGGGCTCACCGGGGAGCCAGCGCGTGTAATTCATACGTGTGGAGTCAAGCCAGTAGACACTGCTCCAGTTTTCGTAGTAGTCACGCTCGGCGCCTACCCAGAACACCTTAATGCCTTTGTTGTCGGCTATTTTACAAACCTTATTAAACTCAGCCTCGTCGTTTATGCAAACAAGAGTGCCGCCCTTAGCTTCTGCCTTCTGACGGGCTGTTGACCAGGTTGCATTCGACTTGACAGACTCATAGGAGGAAACCTTCTTGTAGGACTTGGGCTGCTTGGGAACAACCGGCTCTTCTTCCTTTTCCTCGTGGATTATTATAATTGTTGTGGCAGGCTCCTGAGGCTCTTCCTTTGCCGCCTCTGTTGGCATAGCAGGCTGAGAAGCTTCTTTTGATGAAAGAAGAAGCCCTGTTAAAAGACCGATAATAACAAGTGCAAGAAGCACAATAACCCCTAAAAGCACATAAAGAACAGTGTTGTTCTTTTTGGGGGGCTGGGGTGTGGGCGCAGGGCGGTAATTGGGGTTGAAGCTGCCGCAGTTGCTGCAAATTCGATCATTTTCTTTTACGGTGCTTCCGCATTCGGGACAAAACATAACAAAACCTCCGAACTATTATTACAACCATTTTAAACCAAATTGCACAATATGTCAATAAAAGGCAAAAAAGTAATTTGTTTGACAAATTGGGTAAAGGTGTGCATTTTTTCGTACATGTATAGTTGTATTATTTAGTCAGAAAATGGTTGAAACGGAGGAAGAAATAATGCTTTTATATAATATTGACACAAGGGGTTCAAAACGGGACGAAAATGTGAATTGGAATGAAAAATTCCGCAATGCATCGGAGCGTGTTTTCAGAGAGAGTGGCAGCAATAATTATATAGCGATACATTCCTGCAATGAATTTAAAATAGAAATGGTTGCGGCAATAAAAGGTGACGAAGATGGCAATCTGACAACTATTGAGGAGCTTTTTGAAAATTTCACAAAATATATAGGTGTGGACTTGGTTATAAAGGATATTAAAGAAATAACCGAAAGAGAATTTAGCTGGAGTGTTTATAGGGCCTATAAAGACCTTCTGACCTTTGCCGATTCCGGCAGTGTGGAGGCTTGGTTTGGAATTGACCGCGGCAATTGCTGCTATAGCGATGCTGTTACAGCAGAGTTAAACCGTAACAAGATTGAGCAGCTTGCTAAGGAAACCTTGTACGATAAAAGCTTTATGCCCGAGCTTGAGCGTATTTACAGCATGAAAAGGCCCGAGGGCTGCCGCTTTCAGCCTGTGTATTACATTATAAGAAGTGATGACCCTTTCGACGGTAAAAAGATGGTAGGTTCACTTATAAATGCACTTTATGAAAGCGGACGAATCAGGTCAAAAAGATACAGCAAGGTTAATGTTGAAAGTGATACTAATTCAGTGGACATAAGAAATGCTATGGCTCTGCAGGCAGGAGGCAGCATTGTTCTTAACATGGACGAGGGTGACGAAGGTGGAGGCAGCTATGCCTATGTGGACAGCTATCTTTTTAATGTAAGACGAATTGCAAATGCCATAAACAGGTGCAGCGAAAATACCCTTGTTATTGCCGTTGTGCCAACAAGGGGCGAAGAGCTTTGCGACATTTTAAAGGAAGCGTGCTTAAAGCCCTTTGTTGAAATTACGCCCGAAAACGCCATGGGTGAGGTTGCAAGGCGCTATCTTACCTATAAGGCGACCTCTGCCGGGGCAGAGGCTGATGAAAAGCTGTTTTCCTTTGTGCGTGAGGACAGAGCAATGACCCGTTGGGAGATGCGTGAGCAGTTTGCCGCCTGGCACGCAAACTATCTGATTGAAAAGGAATTTCCCTTATATAAGGGTATGGAAATAAAAAAGAGCATTAAGCTTGAAGAGGCTGCGGGAAGAGCACAGCTTGAGCTTAATGACATGATAGGGCTTAAAAAAGCAAAGACTATTATAGGAAACGCAGTTGACTATTACAAGGTGCAGAAGCTTTACGAGGCTTTTGGTAAACAAAGCAAAAGAGCAAGCATGCACATGGTTTTTACGGGCAACCCGGGCAGTGCAAAAACAACCGTTGCACGCCTTTTTGCACAAATTTTAAAGGACAACGGTGTTATAAAGAACGGCGAGCTGATTGAGGTTGGCAGAGCTGATTTAGTAGGCAAGTTTGTGGGAAGCACCGCACCTAAGGTTAAGGAGGCCTTTGAAAAGGCAAAGGGCGGTGTGCTCTTTATTGACGAGGCCTATTCTTTAGTTGACGACAGAACAGGGCTCTATGGTGACGAGGCCATAAACACCATTGTTCAGGAAATGGAAAATAACCGCGACAACACCATTGTTATATTTGCAGGCTACCCCGACAAAATGGAAACCTTTTTAAATCGTAACCCGGGGCTCAGGTCACGAATTGCCTTTCATGTGCCCTTTGATGATTACAGCTCGGATGAACTTATGGACATTGCCCGCCTTTTTGCAAGAAAGGGCGAAGACACCTTTGCGGAGGGCTGCGAGGAAAAGCTTCTTGAAATGTTTGAGGGGGCAATAAAGGAGAAGGATTTCGGCAACGGGCGCTTTGTACGAAATGTTATGGAGCATGCGGAAATGGCGAGAGCATCACGCCTTGCAAAAATGGAATTTAGTAAAATAGGTGAAAGAGATCTTGACACCTTTCTGCCCGAGGATTTTTTATCTGACAGCGGGAAAAAGGACGAAAGTAAAAGAAAGCGGATTGGGTTTTAATAAAAAGCTGTGCATTTTTTTGCACATGGGAAGGTGTAGGATAGGGTCATGAAAGGAGTACGGAGCAACAGCAGGTCTGGGATTGTATGGTGAAGGGGTATACACCTTCACCATTCTCAGAGCAGGTGCGAGTCGCGCCTGTGTAGTAGTGTGAGATACGCCCGTTCAACGAAAACGTTGAATGTAAGTTATAGCGGAAGTGTTGCTCCGAAAATGTTATGAAAAGAAGCATTAAGAAGCTGATAAGGCCAAAGGATGCAGCAATGTGGCTGTATAAAGCACAGTCGGGAAAAGAAGTGACAGAGGCGTTGATGCTTTTATATGACATGAGTAACAATGCCCCAAAATACTACCAGAAAAAAGAAATACCAAAGAAACAAGGCGGCAAAAGAGTGCTCAGTGTGCCCGTGACAGAATTAAAAAGAGTGCTTTGCTGTATCAAGGCGGAAATTCTCGACTATATACCCGTGTCAGACTATGCGCGGGCATACAAAAAAGGCGGGGGCATAGCCCATGCGGCAAAGGAGCACGTGGGGCATGAGACACTTCTTAGATTAGACATTGAAGGCTTTTTTGACCATATAACCTATAAAGAAGTGTATAAGCATGTTTTCGGGCGGTATTACCCAAGAAAGGTTGCAGGGCTTCTTACGGCACTTTGCTGCTACGAAAAGCACCTTCCTCAGGGGGCTCCTACATCGCCTGCAATTTCAAACATTGTCATGAAAGGCTTTGACGATGAGGTTGCCGTCTTTTGTAAAATGAATAATATACACTACACGCGCTACTGTGACGACTGCATTTTTTCGGGAAAATTTGATGTGGGTGCTGTTATAAAGAAGGTAAAAAGTGAGCTTTTAAAGATGGGACTTCGGCTTAACGATGAAAAAACAAAGGTTATATCACAAGGACAGAGGCAAATTGTCTTAGGTGTTTGTGTTAACGAAAAAATGCAGGCACCTGCAGCCTACAGAAATAGAATACGACAGGAAATTTACTACTGTAAAAAATACGGCGTGAAAAACCACCTTTTAAGGCTAAATGATGAACGCTTTGTGAAAAAAACACCAGGCGGTGTTTTTGTTGACGCAGTAGGGTATCTGATGCAGCTGAAAGGAAAAATAAGCTTTGTGCTGAGCATAAACCCGGATGATAAAGAAATGCGTGAGTATTTTAATCTTTTGAGCGTGTCGAAAAAATCGACACGCGCCAAAAAATCTTGCTGAGGACAATATTTTTTGTCAATGTTTTTATAGGGAACAAAGTGCCGATTTCAAGGGACCTCAAAGCCCCTTGAAATCGGCACTTTCGGAGGGGCAATACGATTGCCCCTCCTATTTTATTCGGGGAACCTTCTTCCCCGAGCCCTTCGCGATTGCGCAAAATTTCAGGTTTATCGACAGCCTGAAAAGAGCCTTTTAAATAAAAAGGCTCTTTTGTACGTTTTTTGGTACATTGACTTTTATAAAATAAAACCGAAAAAAAGGAGGGGCAGGAAAATGAGCTCAGAAAAGGCACTTGAAAGGTTTTATACATATTACAGGCGAAGTTTAATTGAGGAAAGATATAAGGAATTAAAGCAGACTCCAAAGAAAAAGGGCTATTGGGGAAAAACCGACACTGTTTTTGAGGTGAGAATGAAAAACGGCAAGTTTGCCGCAAGGCTTTCGGGGGTGAAGGTAATAAGAGAGCACCTGCTTACCTTTACGGGCTTTTATTTTGAAAACTACAACATAGAAAAAAACTGTGTGTGGACAGAAAACAAGGGCTACATTATGCGGTTTTTCCATGAGGGCACAAACCTTCTAAGAAACTTCGGCATAACAATAAAGCTTGACATAGACAGTGAGGAGCAAAGAAAAATTGCCCTTATGCTCATTAACCGCCATAAAAAAGAGGAAAGCGAAATGCTCGATATATTGTGCGAGAATTTTCAGCTGCTTACAAAGTACGACTGGGGCACCTTTTTAAGAAAAATAAAGGAATTAAAGGCAGAGGCAGTGGAAAATGCCCACATTGAAGCTGTTACAAGCATGGATTTGCCCATGGACTGGGAAAACGTTTTCCAAAACAGCCCCATTGTTGAGGGGGTAAGGGCAACAAGCATTGCCGATGGGCTGGTGATGTCTGTTATCAATTTAGGCAGGGTGGACATTGAATACATTGCCTTGATAACAAATGAAAGCTGCAAAAACGTGATAAATGCCCTCCAGGGTTCTATTTACCAGAACCCCGACAGTTGGGGCGAATGCTTTTACAAGGGCTGGGAAACTGCCGAGGAATACCTTTCGGGCAGGGTAAGACATAAATTGAAAAGGGCAAAAATAGCGAACGAAAAATACAAGGGCTATTTTGAAAAAAACGTAAAGGCTTTGGAGAGTGTAATGCCAAGAATGATTTCAAACGATGAAATTTATGTAACCTTAGGCTCGCCCTGGGTGCCCACCGACATTATAGACAAATTTATTGAGCACCTTTTCGGGAAAAGTGAAATTTTCAGGTTGTACGGCTCAAAAATTAAAGAAGAGGGCGTTATTCACGACGAAATAACAGGTAGCTGGGAAGTGCCCAATAAGTATCGCTATAATAATGTTGCCTGCAGAACAACCTACGGAACACCCTACATGAATGGCATGGAAATACTGGAAAGAACCCTCAATTTAAAAAATGCAACGGTTTACCGCACAGTTAAAACAAATACAACCAAGAGCGGAAAAAAGCAGGTTATTGACAAGGATGCAACCGTAGTTGTGCAGGAAAAGCAGCAGGCCATGATAAAGGAATTTCAGAAATGGGTGTGGAGCAACAGTGCAAGAAGTGCACGCTTGGAAGAAATATTCGACGAAAAGTATGGCTCCAATATTGTGCGCCATTTTGACGGCTCCTTTTTAACCTTCCCGGGAATGAGTGAAAAGGAAAGCCTTTTTGACTACCAGAAAAACGCAGTTGCAAGAATTCTCTTTACGCCTAACACCCTTCTTGCTCACGATGTGGGCAGCGGCAAAACCTACATTATGGCGGCGGCAGGCATGGAGCTGAAAAGAATGGGGATTTCCGAGAAAAACTTGTATGTGGTGCCAAATAACATTACAGGCCAATGGAAGGACATGTTTTTAAAGCTGTACCCTGAAGCGAAGGTCAGATGCATTACACCTAAGGATTTTACTAAGGATAAGCGCGAAGGGGTGCTTTCTGACATAAGAGATAATACCTACGATGCAGTTATTATGGCGTACAGCTGTTTTTCTCTGGTGCCTGTATCGGGTGAGTTTTACAAAGAAATGCTTGAAAAAGAGCTGGAGGAAATACGCCTTTTAAGAAAGAATCATAAGAAAAAAGACACAACGGGGCTGTACAGAAAGGAAAAACGTATAAGAAAATCCCTTTATGAGCTTGAAGAGGAAATAAAAAATGCTAAAGAAAGGGTGTATTTTGAGGATTTAGGCATAAATACGCTTTTTGTTGACGAGGCTCATAATTTTAAAAACCTGGCGCTTGAAACAAACTGCGCCGACATAAGCGGAATTTTTGCAAAGGGCTCAGCAAAATGCCGCGACATGCTCGACAAGGTAAGGTGTGTGCAAAGTAAAAATAACGGCAGAGGTGTTGTTATGGCAACGGGCACGCCAATTACAAACTCTCTTTCGGACATTTACGTTATACAGAAGTATCTGCAGAATGGCGACCTTGCCCTTCTGGATTTGCAGAGCTTTGACGGCTGGATAGGTATGTTTGCCGAAATGAGAACGACTTTGAAATTGACGTTGACACCACACGCTACCGTATGGTAACAAGGTTTTCAAAATTTCATAACATTCCGGAGCTTGCAAACCTTTTGGCATCTGTGGCAGACTTTCATAAAACAGACAAGGAAAATGACATTCCCGATTACGATGGCTACGAGGATGCTGTGGTTGAAAAAACAAAGGACTTTAAAGAATATCTGGAGGAAATTTCCAAAAGGGCAAGCGCTGTAAGAAACGGCAGTGTAAAGCGCACTGAGGACAATATGCTGAAAATTACAACCGACGGCAGAAAAGCTGCGCTTGACATGCGCCTTGTCGATGTAAACAAGCCCTTTACCTGCCAGTCAAAGGCTTTTTTGTGCGCTCAGAACATTTTCGACATATACAGCCGCACAATGAATGAAAAAGCGGCGCAGATTGTTTTCTGCGACACCTCAACCCCTAAAGATGGCTTTAACATGTACCACGAAATGAAAGAAATACTTGTGGGAATGGGTGTTAACAAGGAGGAAATTGCCTTTATTCACGATGCAGAGTCAGAAAGTGAAAAAAGAAAGCTTTTCAATAAGGTGTGCAAGGGTGAGGTGAGGGTTATTATGGGCTCCACCTTTAAGCTTGGCACGGGTGTTAATGTGCAACAAAGGCTTGTTGCCTTGCACCATCTGGACGTGCCCTGGCGCCCCAGCGACATGGTTCAGCGTGAGGGCAGAATTTTACGTCAGGGAAACCAAAACAGTAAGGTGTGGCTTTACCGTTACACAACAAAGGGCAGCTTTGATGCTTATTCCTGGCAGCTTTTAGAAAACAAGCAAAGAATGATAACCTCAATACTTTCGGGCTGTGCCAACGAACGCAACTGCTCCGATGTGGACGACACGGTGCTCAGCTATGCCGAGGTGAAGGCACTTGCAATAGGCAACGGACTTATTAAAAAGAGGGTTGAGGTTGCAAACGAGCTGGCAAGAACAAGGCTTCTGCAAACTCAGCACATAAGAATGCGTCAGTACATGGAAGCAGAGCTGTTGAAAATGCCCGCAAAGCTTATGCGATTGCAGGAGGAAATTGAAAAAAACACGAAGGACATGGAGTTTTACAAAGCGCAGGATGAAGAATACACCTTGGAGGAAAGGCGCGAGCTCCGCGATATTATTTACAAGGGTGTTATGAACAACCTGCTTATGGACGAGGAAAGGGAAATTTGCACCTATAAGGGCTTTCGTGTGGTGCTTCCCAAAAACATGCTTTCAAACGGTGAGTTTGTTTACCTTTGTGCAAACGGCAAGCATTATGTTGAAATGGGCACAACAAGGGCAGGTAGCCTTGAGCGCCTTGACAACTTTTTGGCAAGCTTTGAAAAAAGGCTTGAAAAGCTTGAAGCAGAAAAGGAAGCTCTTATAAAGCGCGAGGCAGATATGAAGAAGGAGCTGGAAAAGGAAGGCTATGCCGACATGATTGAAAGCTTGGAAAAGGAACTTAGAGAGATTGACAAGGAACTGGGGGTAGGAATGGATGAATGATTTAAAGCAGAGTAACATTCCGCAGCTTAATGTGGAAAAGGCGGTGACCCTTCTTACGAAGGCATATACCAGGGCAATAGAGGAAGAGGACATTAAAAGAATTCCGTCGGTTATGATGTGGGGCCCGCCCGGCGTTGGTAAAAGCCAGGCGGTAAGGCAGATTGCAGCTCATTTAGAGGAAAGCTGCAGCAAAAAGGTTAATGTAACAGACGTGAGACTTTTACTTTTTAACCCTATCGATTTACGAGGCATACCCACCGCAAATGCCGACAAAACCCTTGCGGTGTGGTTAAAACCGCAGATTTTTAAAATGGACGAAAGCGAAGAGGTTATAAACATTTTATTCCTGGACGAAATTTCGGCAGCACCACAAAGTGTGCAGGCGGCAGCCTACCAGATAACCCTCGACAGGGTTGTGGGCGAGCATCGCCTTCCCGATAACTGCATTGTAATTGCTGCAGGTAACCGCATAACGGATAAGTCGGTTGCCTTCAAAATGCCCAAGGCACTTGCAAACAGACTTTTACATATTGAAATTGAAGGCAATTTTGAAGCCTGGAAAAGATGGGCAATAGGTAAAGGCATAAACGAAAAGGTGACGGGCTTTCTGTCCTTCAGGCAGAATGCACTCATGCAGTTTGACTCCTCGGGAGAAACTCTGGCATTTGCAACGCCCCGTAGCTGGGAAATGGTGAGCAATGTTTTAAATTGCGTGTCGGATGATGTAGAGGAAATGTTCCCGCTTATTTCGGGGCTGGTGGGCACTGCCATGGCCATTGAAATGCGCACCTGGTGCAATGTTTATAAAGAGCTGCCTGCCATGGAAGACATTTTTGACGGAAATATGCCGCCTGTGCCCCAGAAAACCGATGCAATATATGCCCTTGTTTCGTCTATGACTGCATACGCCCGTGAGCATAAGTCAGAAATGAGCCGTATTGCAAATTCCATCAGCTATGCCACAAGGCTTCCTGCCGATTTCTCAGCCGTTTTAATGCGTGACTATATGGCTATTGAAAAGGGCTACAAGGAAAAGCTTATGCGTATTCCCGAATTTTCGAGATGGGTGAACACAAAGGGGAGATACATGAATGGTGCAGTCTGATGAAAAGATAAGAGAAGCGGCAAAAAGGCTGCTTTTGTCACGAATGCGTGTGCTTCTGAATAACGGCTTTTACGGTCTGCTGCTTATGCACATGAAGTTTGCGTTGGACGAAGAGTGTGAAACCGCTGCAACCGACGGCGAAAGAATTTATTTTTCACCAACCTTTATGGAAAGAGTGTCCGACAGTGAAATTGACTTTGTGCTTATGCACGAAATATTGCATGTGGCGCTTATGCATTGCTTAAGAAAAGGTGAAAGGGACAACTTTCTTTTTAACATTGCCTGCGACATTGTTGTAAATTCCAACATACTTAAGGCAAATAATAATGATATAAAAAGCATTACCCTTAAAGAGTATGGCGCAAGCATGCACCTTACACCTGACGGAAACGAGGGCTGTAACTATACTGCCGAAGAGGTTTACGAAATGCTCATGCAGCAGCTCGGACAAAAGACCGGAAGCGGGAACACTGACACTCAGGGTGAAGGCCAGGGCCAAAAGGACGGTAAAGGCGGTAAAAAGGGCGGCGGAAAGGCAGGACAGGGTCAAAGCCAAAACGAACAGGACGAGACAGACACGGACGGTGACGGACAAGGTAACGGTAAGAAGCAGGGCGGTGGCAAAGGACAAGGTGACGGCGACGGTCAGGGTGAAGGTCAGCTTGGAGGCGGCGGAAAGGGCGGCAAAGGCGGAAGAAGCGGACAGGGCCATGAAGGCGACGGCAAAGGTGCCGGCTTTAATGACGACCATTCAAAGTGGGGCGAGGTTAAGGACGAAGCATTAAGGGATGTGTGGGTTAAAAGAGTGTGCGATGCAGCCGAGGCAATAGAAATACAGAACGCTGTAACAGGGCGTGGAACTGTGCCCCTTTTTGCAAAAAGGCTTTTGAAGGAATTGAAAGACCCACAGCTTGACTGGAAAACCATACTGAACGACTTTGTGCAGGAGGAGGTTTGCGACTATTCCTTTTCGCCCCCTGACAGGCGCTTTGGCGAGTCACCCTTTTTCCTTCCGGATTTTAACGATACAGATACAATCGTATCCGACGTTTTGTTCATGATAGATACCTCAGGGAGCATGTCAGATAATATGATAACGGCAGCATATTCCGAGGTTAAGGGTGCAATTGACCAGTTTGACGGCAAGCTCAAGGGCTACTTAGGCTTTTTCGATGCGGCAATCGTTGAGCCTGAGCCCTTTAAAAACGAAGAGGAATTCAAGGTGATATACCCCGTTGGCGGTGGCGGTACGGACTTTGAAATTATTTTCAGATACATAAGGGACCATATGAGCGACAAGCTGCCAAAGAGCATTATCATACTTACAGACGGCTATGCACCCTTTCCCGAGGAGAGTGCCGCTATGGATATACCCGTTTTGTGGCTTTTAAATAACGAAGAGGTCACTCCGCCCTGGGGCAAGGTGGCACGGATTAAGGTTGGGGATTGAAAAGCAAAACGACACGGTTTTCCGTGTCGTTTTTTCTTTTATTGCATAGGAAATTGCGCGCAGAATGTGCGCAATATTTGCTTATGAAATAAAAGTGTACCTTTTCGTCCCCCAAGATTGGGGGAATCGAGCATGAGCGCATCCGGTGGATGATTGAGCGAATGCGCAGAGCTGTGCCGCGGTCTGTCATCAACGAGCGGATTAGCGAAGTTGA
>JAFQLL010000103.1 GCA_017414645.1 Clostridia bacterium
GAGCAACGAGCGCGTCCTGCGGACGGAGGAGTGAGTGCGGAGAGTTGTGCAGCGGTCAAATTTGTATGAGCGAAGGCGAATAAACAAATTTGGGGACCGCAAACGGATAAACCGTTAAGCCCGACAATCCGGTGAATTGTCGGGTAGGTGAGTGGTACGCAGGCGACAGCTCGGTGTCAAGCCGAGTGGCGACAAGTAGTGCAGATTGCGAAGCAATATGCCTCCCACCATCGGCACCATAAATAAAGCATCCCTTTTAGGGGTGCTTTATTTATTATAAAGGGGAGTCGAACCCTGAGAGGGAATCGAGCAACGAGCGCGTCCTGCGGACGGAGGAGTGAGTGCGGAGAGTTGTGCAGCGGTCAAATTTGTATGAGCGAAGGCGAATAAACAAATTTGGGGACCGCAAACGGATAAACCGTTAAGGACATTGCCGCAATTGCATAAATGCGGAATATTTTGTTTGCATTCAGGGGTTTTCTAATTAACAATTTGTTAATTGACAATAGAAAAGAACAGGAGTATACTGAATAAAGTTTAAAAAAGGAGAGTCGGCTATGATAAAGAAAACAATGGCTTTATTAACTCTGATAACAATTGTGTTTGCAGCTGTTCCCGTCTTTGCTCAGGAAGAAAAACCTGTGGCTGTGAGCATACAAACCATGGAGAAAAAAGCAACTGAGAAAATAGAGCTTTCATTGGAAGATGCAATTTCAATGGCCCTTGAAAACAACCCCCGACTTATTGCGGCGGACGCTACAATAAAAAGTGCAGAAATGTCGCTTGTTATTGCCCGCGATACCGGCGATGAGTACGAGGATATGGAGAAAGCGCTTAAAAAAATTCCGGGTGTGAGTTTGGCTGTCAACATTTCAAATGGCCTTGAACAAGCGTACCTAAAGCACGGCTACTATATCGAAGCGGCAAAGGTTTGTGTGGAGCTTGCAACCATGGCGAAAAGTCAGGTTGAGGCGGCAATCGCCTACGAGGTTACTCAGAAGTATTACAATGTAAAGCTTATGGAAAGCCTTGTTGAAATTGCTTCAACGGGTCTTAAGGTTGCAAACGATAATCTTATAATGATGGAGAACCAGTTTGAAGCAGGCTACGTGCCTGCCATTGAGGTACAGAATGCGAAAAACGCTGTAATAAGAGCTGAATACACTCTCAGCAGCTACGACAGAAATCTTGAGCTAGCAAAGAAAAACCTGAAGGTGTCGCTTCAGATAGACGATTATGATTGCGATGTGGTCCTTACGGAGGAAATTGTAATGCCTTCTATGCCCGAAAATGTTGAAGAGCTTATAAAATCGGCTATTGAAAGTCGTTATGATATGACGGCAGCAAAAAAAGACTATGAGCTTAAAACCAAAATGTTCGACATAACAAAGTTTTATGTTACTGACAAAACAGCAATGTATCATTCGGCATATAGTGAATATCTTAACGCAGAATATACATATAATAATGCAGTTGAAATGATAACGATTGCTCTTGAAAGCGAATATGCTTCAATTTTAACTGCGGCAGATGAAATTATTGCGTGTGAAAATGATGTTGAGGTTGCTAAGGCTATGTACGAAAGCAGAAAAACAATGTACGATCTGGGCCTTATTACAAACCTTGAGCTTACAGGTGTTATGGCAGAGCTTGACTCGAGCCGTATGCAGCTGGAAAACGCCAGGGTAAACTATGCGTTGGCTGTTGTTAAGTTTTTCTACAGCACAACAGTCGGAATCTGAGGAGGTACAAGAGCATGAATAATTTGAAGAAAATAATGGCTTTGGCCGTATCGGCAACACTGGTAGCTGCAGCTCTTTCCGGATGCTCACACGATGCAGCGGTGTATGAGGATGCTACCGATGCAACCGAAGCGGGAGTTAATGTAACAGTTGCTAAAGCAGAAATAAGAGATATTGAAGCTACTGTTACATATACAGGCGAAATGGTTGCAGGCGATATAGCCTACGTGACAGGCAAGGCATCTGCAAAAGCCAAAAGCATAAATGCAAACCTTGGCGATTGGGTAAATAAAGGCGATGTGCTTGTAAAACTTGATGACAGCGACTATTCTTTTCAGCTTTCTCAGGCAAAAGCGGCATACAATCAGGCTGACGCCGCATACCAGAGCGCAGTTGTTGCACGCGATAATGTAGAAGGTGTGAATAAGCAAGCCGAATTGCAGCTTTCTCAGGCTGTGAATGCTTCGCAGATTGCATATAACGATGCAAAGCTTAACTACGAAAGACAAAGTGAGCTTTACAAAAAAGGCTCAGTAAGCCTTGTTGCTTATGAAAGTGCGAAGAGCGCTTATGAAAATGCAACCCTTGCTTACGAAAGTGCAAAAGCTAATTACGACATAAACATATCAATTCTCGCTGACGGCAACAAGAAGAGCGCAGACAGTGCTGTTGCAACCGCGAAGGCTGCTAAGGATTCAGCCCTTCTTGCGGTAGAGCAGGCTGAGTCATTTATGGACAATACTGTTATAACAGCTCCTATAAGCGGTTACATTTCGGCGAAAAATGTGGCACTTGGTCAGTTTGCCTCTGCAGGCATGGCGCTTTTTACAATTGCCGACACAAGAAACCTTGAAATTGAAATAAAGGTTACAGAAGCTGTTGTAAGCAGCCTTAAGGTTGGCGGTAAGGCTATTGTAAGCGTGCCTTCGGCAAATGTAGCCGGGGCAGAGGGTAAGGTTAGCCTTGTAAACCCTGTTAAAGATGCTGCAACCGGAATGTATATTGTGCGTGTAAGTGTGCCCAATAGCGACAATGCTCTTAAGGTAGGCATGTTTGCTGACGTTACCCTTGTAACTACAGAAAGCCTGGAGGATGCACTTTGTGTTCCCACAAGAGCAATTGTGCAGACGGAAGACGGCAACTACGTGCTTGTTGTTAACGGAAATTGGGCCGAAAAGGTATGGGTTGAATGCGGCACTGAAGACGGCGAATTCACAAGCATTATATCGGGTCTTAAAGAAGGCGACATTGTTGTTTGCGAAGGTAAGGACTATATTTCTGAAGAAAATAACATAGTCAACATAGTGGAGTAATGAGAGGAGAGTTTTTATGAAACTCAGCGAATTATCTGTTAAACGCCCGGTAGGCGTTATAATGGCAGTGTTGATATTTGTTGTAATCGGCATTTACTCTGTAACAATGCTCCCTATGGACATGATGCCTGAAATGGAAATCCCCGTAGGAGCGGTTATAACGCAGTATCCCAATGTTGGCGCTCCTGAGGTTGAAAACCTTGTAACGAAAACCGTTGAAAGTGCCTTGGGCTCTGTAAGCGGTGTTTCGGGTATGACAAGCCAGTCCAGTGAAGGGCTCAGCCTGGTAATGCTGGAGTTTGATGCCGGAGTGGATATTGACGATGCCATAACAAATGTTAAGGACCAGATATCGTTAATTGAAGACTATCTTCCTGAAGAATGCGAAGAACCCATGGTTCTTAAATTGGATATGTCAATGATGGCATCGGCCATGTTCACTGTTACATACGAAGGCTACGACCCCGTACAGACAAAAAGGTTTGTCGACGACAACGTTGTCGACAAGCTCGAAAGTGTGGCAGGTGTTGCTTCTGTAAGTGTGGCAGGTGCCGAGGAAAGACAGTTTGAAATTGTTGTTGATCCCGACAAGATATTCGGCTACAACCTCAATTTGTCGTCGCTGGTGGGTGCAGTTGCCACTCAGAACCAGAACCTGCCTGCCGGGTCCATTGAGGGTATGGGCAAAAAAATGAACGTGCGAGTTGTAAACAAATTTAAAGACGTTTACGATATTGAAGCCGTTCCTGTAACCTTACCCACAGGGCAGGTTATATATATCCGTGACATTGCCTCGGTTTACGATACCTATTCTGACACGACCACATATTCAAGAACTAATGGTGCACAATCAATATCTCTTTCTGTTACACAGGAATCGGATGCAAATACTGTTGAGGTTGTAAATGCAGTGCTTGAAGAGCTTGATGCCATTTCAGAAGAGCATGCAAAGTTTGATTATATAACTGTTTTTGAACAGGGCAGCTACATAGAAAATGCCATAGGCTCTGTTGCTGAAAGTGCTGTGGTAGGTGCAATACTTGCAATAATAATACTGCTTTTGTTCTTAGGTAGCTTCAGAACAAGTATGGTTATCGGCATTACAATGCCCGTTGCTGTTGTAACAACCTTTATAGGTATGTTCTTCTCGGGTATGACCTTAAACGTTGTATCCTTGGGCGGTCTTGCCCTTGGTGTGGGCATGCTGGTGGATAACGCAGTTGTTGTAATTGAAAACATTTTCCGCCGGAGAAGTGAGCTTGGCGAAGACAATAAAACCGCTGCAATAAAGGGCGCAGGCGAAGTTTTAGGTGCTGTTGTGGCATCTGTTCTCACAACCTGTATTGTATATGTTCCCGTGCTCTTTATCGATAACATGGTTGCAACCATGTTCAAGCAGCTTGCATTCACAATCATATTCTCGCAGCTTTCGGCACTTTTGGTCACATACCTTCTGGTGCCCATGCTTTCATCAAAAATAGAAACCCTTTCCGGCGTAACTCAAAAACGCCTGAGCTTCATATTCAAGCCCTTCGATAAATTAATGAATGGGGTTTATAAGACTTATGAAAAAGCAATACGCGCAATCCTTAAACGCAGAAAGCGCTTTGTTGCGGCTACATTAGCCGTTTTCGTACTTTCAATGGTTGTTTTAATGAACATAGGCATGACTCTTATGCCCTCTTCTGACGAAGGCATGATAAGCATAAGCATTGAGCTTCCCAAGGGAAGCAAGCTTGAAGACACAAACCGTATTGCATTAAATGCCGAGAATATCATTTCGCAAAATGAATATGTAGACACCATTGCCACAACGGTAGGCGGTGGCAGCATGAGTGCAATTTTAGGTGCGGCACAGAACAGTGCGTCTATAACCGTAACTCTTAAGGACGACAGAAATAAAGCAACCATCGACATTCTGGAAGAACTCAGAACAAGTCTTTCCAATGTGGCAGGCGCAGTAGTTTCCCTTGAGGCCTCCAATACCGCAATGGCGATGATGTCTTCCGACAGTGTGGAATTTGCTTTCTCGGGCGATAACGACGAAGTTCTGGAAAAATTTGTTCTAAAGGCAGAGGAAATGCTTAAGAGCATTCCTACTGTAACAGAAACAAGCACATCAATTTCAGAAACTCAGCCCGAAGTGAGAATTACGCCTAAAGCAAGCTCGGCATCTCGCTACGGCTTGACAGCTGCAACACTCAATGCTTTGATAAGTCAGGCTATAGGTGAAACTACAGCTACCAGAATTACCCAAACCGGCAGCGAGTATAACGTTGTGGTGAAATATCCCGACAGCTATGTTAAGGACTATTCTGAGCTCGGCAGGTTGAGGCTTACAACGCCTTACGGAACAGTGGTTTCCTTGGGTGAGGTTGCAAACATTGAAATTGCACAAGGCTCAACAACTCTCACACGTGTTGACCAGAAGCGTACGGTAACACTTTCGGGTAAATTCTATGACGACAATCTGCAGTCTGTTACAAAAAAGTTTGAAGCGCTTCTTGCAGCAGAAGGAATGCCTGAGGGTATAAGCATGGTTGAATCGGGTACATATGAAGTTATGATGGAAGCCATGGAATCTCTTTTGTTGGCAATAATAATAGGCATACTTCTTATGTACATGGTAATGGCTGCGCAGTTTGAAAGCTTCTCAGAACCATTTATAGTGCTCTTTACACTGCCCCTTGCAATGATAGGCGTTGTTCTGAGCCTGGTGGTGGCAGGCGAACCCTTAAGCGTAATAGGTTGCGTAGGCATACTGATGCTTTCAGGTATCATAGTAAATAATGCAATTGTGCTTATCGACTTTATAAAAACCTTAAGAGTTGAGAAGCCTGGCGAGAGCAGAACTGATATTATTGTAGAGTCCTGCAAAACAAGACTTCGCCCCATTCTTATGACAACCCTTACGTCAATCCTGGGCTTCTTGCCCATGGCACTTTCCACTGCAGAGGGTAGCGAAATGATGCGCCCGTTGGCTACGGTGCTTCTTGGTGGCCTTGGTGTTGGCTCACTTCTCACGTTGTTCTTTATTCCTGTTGTTTTCTCCATTTTTGACGATGCGAAGAGCAAGCGCAGTGAAAAGAAAGCTATAAGAAATAAGTATAAAAATGCTTTGGCAAATTAATAACTGATAAAAGAGCAATCCAAAGGGATTGCTCTTTTGCTGTGGAACTATAAAAAATGAAATATATGTGGAAATTAATGCTTTTTTATGTTATCATCTACTAAAAGCATTGCGTGGAGGTGCAACGTATGAATTATAACGGTAATAAGGCGAAAAATATAAAAATTGCATATATAGGTGGTGGGTCCCGCGGTTGGGCATGGGGGCTCATGAGCGACCTTGCTGCCTGCAGCGATATTTCGGGGGAGGTTTATCTTTACGACATAGATTTTCAGGCAGCTTACAGCAACGAAGTTATAGGTAACATGTTCAACGAATGCGAAAATGCAAAGTCTTCTTGGAGCTATCATGCGGTGAAAAATATCGGAGAAGCTCTCAACGGAGCAAACTTCGTTATTCTTTCCATACTTCCCGGCACTTTTGACGAAATGGAGTCTGACGTTCACAGCCCTGAAAAATATGGCATATATCAGCCTGTAGGCGACACCACAGGCCCGGGCGGAATTATAAGGGCCATGCGTACAGTGCCCATGTATGAATATTTTGCAGAAAATATTAAAAAATTCTGCCCGTTTGCCTGGGTTATCAACTACACAAACCCCATGACGCTTTGTGTTAAAACTCTTTACAGAGTTTTTCCTGAAATTAAAGCCTTCGGTTGTTGTCATGAGGTTTTCGGAACACAAAAGGTTCTTTCTCAGGCATTGGACAGCATTTTAAATATTAAGGGCATAGACCACAAAGCGATAAAGGTTAACCCTGTAGGGGTAAACCATTTTACATGGATTACAGAGGCTAAGTATAAAAACATTGACCTTTTTCCGGTGTATGAAAAATTTGCAGAAAAATACTCTGAAACAGGCTACACAGAAAATCTGGATAACAACTGGATGAATAACGTTTTTGAATGTTCTCAGAAAGTCAAGCTTGACCTTTTTAAAAGGTATGGCTACATTGCTGCCGCAGGCGACAGACACCTGGCAGAATTCTGTGAAGGAAAATGGTATCTTGAAAGCCCTAAAAAAATTCGTCAGTGGGGCTTTGCGCTTACGCCTGTCTCATGGCGAAAGGGCGATTTAAAGAACAGGCTTGAAAAAAGCAAGCGTTACATAAGCGGCGAAGAAAAGGTTTCCATCCGGGAAACAGGCGAAGAAGGCGTTAATCAGATAAGAGCCATTTTAGGTCTTGAAGACCTTGTTACAAATGTAAACATTCCAAACATCGGTCAGATACCAAACCTTCCTTTAGGCGCTGTTGTTGAAACTAACGCCGTGTTTACCGATGACTCTGTTAAGCCTGTAATGGCAGGGGACATTCCTAAGGAAATTTATCCTCTTATAGCACGGATATGCGGTGAACAGCAAATGCTGGACGAAGCTATTGCAAAACGAGACATTGAAATGATTTTCAATGTGTTTGTAAACGACCCGTTGGTTACATGCTCCCTCCATGAAGCAAGAGAGCTTTTTTCACAGATGGTATTAAACACGAAGGACTATCTTTCCGATTATGATTTAAGCTCTTTGGGTGTTTAATGCTTCAAATTTCCATCAACCTTCAGGAATATTTTGTCATCTGCATAATCTCCGATACCATGAAACTTATTTTTAAAAGAACTTGACACAATACCTTTTTGCGTTTATAATAATTAGGCAAAATAAAATACACTATCGGGGTGCATGGCAGATGGAACTGAGCATGAGCGCGTCCTGCGGACGATTAAGCGAGTGCGCAAGGTTGTGCCGCGGTCGAAGTCAGCAAGCGGGTAGCGACGCTGGCGAGGGTACCGTAAACGGGAGCGTGCGTAAGCACTGCGTACCACACACTTCGGTAGAAAGACAAGATTCAATCAAAAATACACTATCGGGGTGTAGCGCAGATGGTAGCGTGCTTGTTTCGGGTACAAGAGGCCATGGGTTCAAATCCCGTCACTCCGACCACAAGGCAGTTGCGAAAGCGACTGCCTTTTTGATTTGTATAGATAGCTACCTCTGCGCGAGCGCAGGTGGTGTGTGCTTGTTTTGGGCAAGAAATTCGACCGCGTTCTGCGGACGATTGAGGGAGAATTTCTTGGGGCAGCGGTCAATTTCATGCGAGCGGATGCGAACAAATGAAATTGGGTACCGCAAGGAGGCGCCGAAGGCGAAGAGGCCATGGGTTCAAATCCCGTCACTCCGACCAAAAAAACAGAGGCATTAACGTTAGTTAGTGGTTCTGTTTTTTCTTTATTGACGGGATTTGAACCCTAAGAGGGCACGAGGCGTTAAGCGGAACAATCCAGTGAATTGTTCCGTAGCCGAGTGGTGCGCAGGTGTCAGCTTGGTGCCAAGCCAAGTGACACCAAGCAGGCAAGGCTTGCGAAGCAAGACTGTATCCCGTCACTCCGACCAATAAAAGAGAAAGCATTGACGGAGTTGGTGCGTTCTCTTTTTTTGTTTAAATTATTTCCTCAATTTTCAAAATTGTTATTTACTTATTTTTAATTACAAGGTATAATATAAAAGGATATATATGTATTAAAATTTTTATATAAATGGAGGTATTTATCATGGGAACTTTTGAAATTAAGGATCAGTTCTACCTTAACGGTGAACCTTTCAAGATCATTTCCGGTGGCATGCACTATTTCAGAATAGTGCCCGAATACTGGAGAGACAGACTTGAAAAGTTAAAGGCTATGGGCTGTAACACAGTTGAAACCTACGTTGCATGGAACATGCACGAGCCTAAGGAAGGTCAGTTCAACTTTGAAGGTATCTGTGATTTAAAGAAATATATCGAGATTGCGCAGGAATTGGGCCTTTACGTTATCGTTCGTCCCTCTCCCTACATCTGTGCTGAGTGGGAATTCGGTGGTCTTCCCGGCTGGCTCTTAAAGTACGATGGCATTAAGCTTCGTGGTCTTTATGAACCTTACATGAGCAAGGTAAAAGCTTACTACACAGAGCTTTTCAAAATTCTTAAGCCTTTACAGATTACAAACGGCGGTCCCATCATCATGTATCAGGTAGAAAATGAATACGGCTACTATGGTAACGATACAAACTACCTTGAAGCTATGAAGAACATGATGATTGAACTCGGTGCTGACGTGCCCTTTGTTACAAGTGACGGCCCCTGGGGTGATGCGTTAGAGTCCGGCAAGTGCCCCGGTGCACTTCCTACAGGCAACTTCGGCAGCGACGTTGAAAACCAGTTCAACGTGCTTAAGAAGCATACAGACGGCGGCCCCTTGATGGTTATGGAATTCTGGGTAGGCTGGTTCGACAGTTGGGGTTGCGGTAAGCACACCATCAGTAACTTAGAAAAGAACAAAAAGGACTTTGACGACGCTATCAGACTTGGCAACATCAATATCTACATGTTCCATGGCGGCACAAACTTCGGTTTCATGAACGGCTCCAACTACTACAGTGAGCTTTCTCCCGACGTTACAAGCTACGACTACGACGCAGTTTTGTCCGAAGATGGCCAGATTACTGAAAAGTATAAGGCGTTCAAGGAAATTGCTTCTAAGTATGTTGACATTCCCGAGGTTGAATTTACTACAGAAATTAAGCGCATCGCTTACGGCGATGTTAAGTGCGAAGCTAAGGTTAGCTTAGATAACACTCTTGACACAGTTGCTACAAAGTACGTTCGTGACCATAACACAATTTCTATGGAAAAGATGGACGAAAGCTACGGCTATACATACTACAAGTCCACCTTCGGCAAGGAAAAGTGGCTCGAGAAGATTTATCTTGCAGATGCTAACGACCGTGCGGTTATTTCCTTGGATGGCAAAGTAGCTGAAACAATGTATGACCGCGAGCTCCTTCAGGAAAGAAAGCTTAACAAGAGCGCTGAAAATATCAGTATTCTTATGGAAAATATGGGTAGAGTAAACTTTAGCTGGAAGATTGAAAAGCAGCGCAAGGGTATCACAAACGGTGTTCTTGTAAACGGCCATTTCCACTACGGTTGGGACAACTACGCTCTTCCTCTTACAAATATCGATAAGGTTGACTTTACAAAGGGCTATGAAGAAGGCACACCTGCTTTCTATAAGTTCACTTTCGAAGCAACAGAACAGGGTGACACATTCCTTGAACTTGGCACATTTGGCAAGGGCGTTGCATTCATCAACGGCTTTAACCTTGGCCGTTTCTGGGAAATCGGTCCTCAGAAGCGTCTCTACGTTCCCGGTCCTCTTGTAAAGGTTGGCAAGAACGAAATTATCGTGTTTGAAACAGACGGTAAGGCAAGTGACACAATCAGCTTCAAGGACGAACCCGATCTTGGTCCTGCAGGTCTGTAATAAAAAGAGTTTTGCACACTGTGCAAAACCCTGATGAATAATGAAAATTGAAGAATGAACAGTGAAGAGTTAATGAAGAAAATCGCAATTGTTCATCATTCATTATTAATTATTCAATTGCAATACAGTTGCACTATATAATTGAAAGGATTGAACCCCAATGGTTAAAATTAAGTTTGATTATTCCAAAGCTGACAAATTTGTTTCCGAAAGAGAGATTAATGCACTCGCACCCTATGTGCAGGTTGCTCACGATACTCTCCACAACGGCACAGGTTTAGGCAGCGACTTTCTCGGTTGGGTAAACCTTCCCGAGAACTACGATAAGGAAGAATTCGCACGCATTAAAAAGGCTGCTGAAAAGATTAAGTCTGATTCCGAAGCTCTTATCGTTATCGGTATCGGTGGTAGCTACCTTGGCGCAAGAATGGTTATCGAAATGATGAGTAACAACTTCTTCAATGTTTCCAAGGAAGCAAGAAAAGGTGCTCCTCAGATTTTCTTTGCAGGTAACTCCATTTCTTCCACATACCTTTCCGACCTTATCGACGTTGTAAAGGATAAGGATTTCTCCGTAAACATCATTTCCAAGAGCGGTACAACAACAGAACCTGCTATTGCTTTCCGTGTATTCCGTGACCTTTTAGTTGAAAAGTACGGCAAGGAAGGTGCAAAGAGCAGAATTTATGCTACAACAGACAAAGCTAAGGGCGCGTTAAAGAACCTTGCCGACAAGGAAGGCTACGAAACATTTGTAGTTCCGGACGATGTTGGCGGTCGTTTCAGCGTGCTTACAGCTGTTGGTCTTCTTCCCATTGCTGCAGCAGGCTGCGACATTGACGCTCTCATGCAGGGCGCAAAGGATGCAATGGTTCAGTACGCAAACCCCGTTCTTTCCGAAAACGAATGCTATCAGTACGCAGCTGTTCGTAATGCTCTCTACAGAAAGGGCAAGACAACAGAAATGCTCGTAAACTATGAACCCAATGTTCACTACTTTGCTGAATGGTGGAAGCAGCTCTTCGGCGAAAGCGAAGGCAAGGACAACAAGGGCATTTTCCCTGCAGCTGTTGACTTCTCTTCTGACCTTCACTCTATGGGTCAGTACATTCAGGAAGGTCTCAGAATTATGTTCGAAACAGTACTCTTCTTTGAAAATGCAAGAAGAGATGTTGTTATCGGCACAGATGCCGACAACGTTGACGGCCTCAACTTCCTCGCTGGCAAGAATGTAAGCTATGTTAATGAACAGGCATTTAACGGCACACTTCTCGCTCACACAGACGGCAATGTTCCTAACCTTATCGTTAAGGCTGAAAAAATGGACGAATACTGCCTTGGCAACCTTATTTACTTCTTTGAAAAGGCATGTGGCATCTCTGGCTATATGAACGGTGTTAACCCCTTCGACCAGCCCGGTGTTGAAGCATACAAGAAGAACATGTTTGCACTACTCGGCAAGCCCGGTTATGAAGAAGCACAGGCAGAGCTTTTAAAGAGACTTTAATAAAGTGCAGAATGCAGATTGCAAAACGCAGAATTAGATGAAAGCAGACGGTTTAAGCCGTCTGCTTTTGAATTTTAATCAAATTGCACTAAAACGACAAATTAAAGTCTAATGCTTTTGTAAAAAACATAAAAAAATACTTGCAATGTAATCTTTCCTATAGTATAATTAATTAAAACAACATATTGGTTTTTATACAATATAAAGGAGGAATTTATTATGCTTAATGTTATTATTGGTGAAAAGGGTACCGGCAAAACCAAAAAGCTTATTGACTGGGTTCATCAGGCTGAGGAAAAGACAGATGGTTCCGTTGTACTTATAAATAAGGGCGACAGACACAAATTCGACGTAACTCACAGAGTTAGACTTGTTAACACAGAAGAATTCAACGTTGTTACATACAATTCTCTCTACGGTATGGTATGCGGCATGATTTCTCAGAACTACGATATCAAGCACATCTTCATTGACTCCATCACAAAGATTGCAGGCAAGGACGAAGCGCTTCTCGTTCAGTTCCTCGAAGAAGTTAATGCTGTTACAGACAAGCTCGGCATCGAAGTTGTTATCATTATCAGCATGAGCGAAGCTGAAGCTCCCGAAGGCGTTAAGAAGTACGTTAAATAATTAAACCAAATTGAGGGCGTTCCATCAGGAACGCCCTTCGTCATAGGAGACTATAATGATAATTATAACGGAATTGCTGTTTCTGTTGTCCGTTCCTTTCTTTATATATTGGTGCGGTAAGAATATACCAAAGTTAAAAAGGTGGGTTATTGCCATCCTTGAGGTTATAGCCATAGGTGTTCTGGTTTTTGACTGTGTAATGGTCATATTGGATATTCCTTACATTATAAAGGGCGGTCAGCTCTATGAGGGCGAGCCTTTATATATGAATACTAATGTCGGAAGAAAACTCGACTCAATCGGGAATGCTAATGTTACATACTATATGGACAGCCTCTATCTTGAAGTAAGTGACGGGGCAGATGTATATGTATTGCCTCACACCCGTCTGGTATATAAAATAGAGAACAACGACATTATGGAGGCTGTTCTTCAACGCCCTGCATACCACGTAAAAAACTTTGGAGAAGGTTCTTTAGCGTTGCTGGTAGCGGCAATAATGCTTTTCGGGGTGTCAGTTGTGTTATGGTATAAATGGAATTGTTGAACATGCACAAAAACCGCCAAGTTTTTTTGGCGGTTTAAATATTGGTACGAATTTGCACCTGTTTATTTGGTAAAATACTAAATAAGGAGGTGTTTTTTTGTGTTGGAAAAAATGTATGAGTTTAAATCATGGCTGGAAAACTCAGAAAAAAGTAATGCAACAATAGAAAAATACATGCGAGATGTTGAACTTTTTTTGAAATTCAGCGGAAAGGAAGTGGAAAAAGAAACAGTACGTAAATTCAAGGAGATGCTAAAAGAAAAGTATGCATTAAGTAGTGTGAACTCTATGATTTCATCGGTAAACACATATCTGGAATTCATAGGCAGAGAAGAATGTAAAGTTAAAACTTTAAAAATGCAAAAGAAGATTTTCATTGAAGAAGATAAAAATTTAACAAAGGCAGATTACAAAAATCTTCTGGATATTGCGCAGAAAAACGGAAACCGAAGGCTGTATCTTCTTTTGCAGACCATCTGTTCTACAGGGATAAGAATATCTGAACTTGAATATATAACGGTTGAATCTTTAAAAAATGGGTATGCAGAAATCGAACTGAAGGGCAAGTCGAGAGTTGTACTGATACCAAAACAGCTTTCAGAAAAATTGCTTCAGTACAGCAAAAGTAAAAACATTTTAACGGGCTGCGTGTTTGTTACTAAAAACGGGAAACCATTAGACCGAAGCAACGTTTGGCACCAAATGAAGAAGCTGTGCGTAGGCGCAAATGTTTCGGAAAAGAAAGTTTTTCCGCATAATCTCAGGCATCTTTTTGCAAGGACATATTATTCTTCAGAAAAAGATATTGTGAGATTAGCGGATATTTTAGGCCACTCAAATATTAATACAACAAGAATATATACTGCCGACAGCAGAGAAATTTGTTGCGAACAAATTGAAAAATTGGGATTATTATAACTGCAATGACAATAAAAAATACCACATAATAAGCATTATGTGGTGAAACAAATACATTGTCTTGCTTAAATTATACATATAAAAATATAAATTGTCAACGAATCGTAGAAATAAAACTGTTTTGAGACGCAAATATCTGATATAGAATGCATATTAATTGCATTTGCTTACAGAAATCCGCCAATTTCATCCATTGTTGCCACATAATGCTTATTATGTGGTGAAACAAATACAAGAAATGTGATGAGAGAAGGTGCGGTATGAGTCAATATAAAATTGGAGTTATCACTGTATGGCTTGGAGAATTCCCTGACACATTTGAGCTGTGGGTGAAAAGTGTTGAATACAATCCTGACGTTAATTTTATTTTTATAACGGACCAGGATTATGAATCCAAAATTGGTAATTTGAAAATTGTTAAAATGACATTGGAAGAAATCAAACAGTTGGCCATTGAAAAGTTGGGCATGAACATTGTGCTGCCGAGGGCATATAAACTCTGTGATTTCAAACCGGTATATGGAGTAATTTTTGATGAATACATAAAAGGTTACGACTATTGGGGCTGCTGTGATATAGATTTAATTTTTGGGAACATAACCCATTTTACTGAACTTTACGAGCTTAAAAAATATGATAAATTTCTTGATGAGGGCCACTTTGCATTATATCGAAATACAGATGAATGCAATAACTATTACAAAAAGTGTGGTAGTTATTATAATTATGATGAGGTTTTTACAAGTGAAAATAATTTTGTTTTTGATGAAAGGAACAGAATAAATAATATCTATCTTTTTAACGGATATCCGCTGTTCCAAGGAACGATTTATGCCAATATTAATCCTGCCTTTGAAAGATTTCAATGTTGTCGTCTGAAGAATTACAAGCACCAGGTTTTTTATTGGGAAAAAGGAACTGTATACAGGGCTTTCCTGAAGGGGAATAAAGTGTTCAAGGAGGAGTTTTGCTATATTCACTTATTAAAACGAAAATTGCCTAAACCTAATGATGCAATTATAAATTCTACCGCCTTTTACATTACTGACAAAGGCTATTATCTTAAAGCAGTTGAGGGGTGCCCCGACTTGTCGCAAATAAAAAAGTTCAGCTTCTACCGTGGCTTAGCCAGTGAGACGAAAATGCGTGTACGTAACTATTATAAACACAATTGGAGCATAAGCGGGATAAAGAGACGACTTACTACCTATATGTTCAAATATAAATGGGGACGAAAGTTGCTGCATAAGAATTTTTAATGAACCTTTAAAATTTAAATAAAGGAGGTCAGAGGCATGACCGGATTAGGTGAAGTTAGCCAGAATCAAACACGATATATCAGCGTGTTTGATTCTCTCAGAGCTTTTGCCGTTTTGGGCGTATTTGTGGCGCATTTGAATTTCTTTGCAGGAACAGGATTGGAATTTGGGTATCATATGCTATCTTATGCAAGATTTGGGGTGGACTTTTTCTTTGTTCTTTCCGGATTTGTGTTGGCGATGAATTATTCGCAAAAATTCAGAAAAGGATTTGCTCTAAAGGATTATCTTGCTTTCGTAATTAAGCGAATAAAAAAAATATACCCGGTATATTTGGCAGTAATTATATATGGTGTCGCTCGTTTTATAATTAAAGGAAATTATATTTTGGTAGCAGAAATAACAAAAAAGCTTATTGCCAGTATTGTGCTTTTACAATCAGCGGTTCCATTTCAAGGGTGGGCAACTGCATTTTCTGGGGCTACATGGTTTTTATCTTGTATCTTTGTATTGTATCTTGTGACCCCGTTGGTTTTGAAAAAAACTAAAAAAACAACTGTAAAAAGAACTTATATAAACACAATAATTATATTTATTGCCTTTAATGTGGTATATATGTGCTTTCACATGATGCAGTATTATAAATTTCCGAATTTAAATTTGAGTTTAGTATATAGTTCTCCTTACATAAATATATTTCCATTCTTGTTAGGAATTAACTGTTATTTGTTTTTCGAAACGCAAATAAATCACACAAAAACAACAAATCGTATTAACTCTGCGGAGTTTATTGTCAGTATAGGAACTGTATGTTGGTGCTTAATATCAGAAACAGTGACTATGCCGGTTATAATTACATATAACATTAATATGTTGATTTCAATATGTCTTATATCCGTATTTGCATATCAAGAAGGCAAAGTAACCAAGCTGTTAAACAATAAAGCAATGCTAAGCTTAGGTGAAATCAGCTTTGAATTTTATCTGACACACTACCTCATAGTGACAGACATATATGAGATTCTGTCGAAAAGATTTTCGTTTACGGAAGCAGGAATGGTAGCATTCGCTATTGCAGCATTTATAGTTACATATATTTTATCGAAAACGTTGCATTCTTTATTAAAAAAATAACATCTATACAACCTGCACAAAAACCGCCTAAGGAATTAGGCGGTTTTTCACATGTTAGTAGAAGGTAGAAAAAGGGCGAAAAAAGTTTAAAAAAGGTGTTGACAATTAAATAAGAGCGTGCTAAAATACAAAAGCTGTCTGAAATGACAGCAACAAGCAAAGGTATATAACACACATTGAAAGAGCTTTTTGTGAGCCGAAAAAGCCTATAAAAAACTTACGAAAAATTGAAAAAAGTTCTTGACAAAGCAATGTGTTTTATATATAATAGATTTTGCCTCACGAAATGAGAGGCGCGGGTATCTACAGCGCAAGCTGATGATATATAAAGCCAAGCCATTTGGCTTGTGAACCTTGAAAATTAAATAGTATAAGGGCTCAAATGTTATTTGAGTAAAACTTAAGGTTTTTTACAAACCAGACAAATTTAGTCAGTAAACGAATGCAAAGCATTCAAGTTTTAAAGAGCTAAATCAAAATTTCTAAGACTTTTTAGTTTCTACGGAAACTGAGATATTTTTTTAGAGAGTTTGATCCTGGCTCAGGACAAACGCTGGCGGCGTGCA
>JAFQLL010000009.1 GCA_017414645.1 Clostridia bacterium
ATACATCTGAATAAATCTTCTGTAGCAGTCGTATGCCCATCTGGGGTTACCTGACTTCTTAGCCATAACCTCAACAACTGTTTCGTTAAGACCAAGGTTAAGGATTGTGTCCATCATACCGGGCATGGATGCACGAGCACCGGAACGTACGGAAACGAGAAGGGGATTTTCCTTATCGCCAAACTTCTTGCCTGCGATTTCTTCAAGCTTCTTGATGTTTTCAAGAATTTCTGCCTGAATTTCGTCATTAATCTTTCTGCCGTCATCATAGTACTTTGTACAAGCTTCTGTAGAAACTGTAAAGCCCTGAGGAACGGGAAGACCCATGTTGGTCATTTCTGCAAGGTTAGCACCCTTACCACCGAGAGTATTTCTCATGGATGCATCGCCTTCGCTAAATAAATAAACATACTTAGCCATTGGAATTACCTCCTAAATATAATAATAAAATTATTTGCGTATTCCTATGCGGATATATTATACACTAAAGCAAAATATATTTCCAGTACTTTTTGAAAAAAACTTAAAAAAAATCAATATTTTTTATCCGATTCTCCACTCTGCGCTCTGCGCTCTGCATTTTCAACATAAAAACGCTGCTAAATAGCAGCGTTTTTTATGTTAAAGTTGTTTTTCAATGCTCTCTGCCAATTCGCCTACGGTTTCTGCATCGTCGTCGATTTCAACCTCAACGCCACCGAGAGCTTCTTCAAGAGCCATTACAATGTCAAGTAAATCAATATAATCAATGCCTAAATCGTCAAAGGTTGTGTCGGGAGTTATTTCAGACTCGTCGACACTGATGTTTTCAGCGATAATTGCAACTAATGTATCAAATACCATAACAAACCTCCATAAAGCATTTTTTGCGCTCACTATTGTATATGCTTTATACCCTTGTGTCAATACCTTTTAACAAAGAATGTTGCAAGAAGGTTATTTTCGCTGCCAAAGGCGTAAATCCTTACGTCATATTCCGACTCTGAAACATCAACAATTCCCTCGGCATAAGTTATGGTTTTCGAATCATCTCCGCCATAATCTTTGAATTCTTCATTTTTGTTCAGGCTGCGTATTTTCTTTAATACATCGCCATCGTAATATGCTACAACAGCTGTTTCAAACCCGTTGAGAAGAAGAGCTTCTTTGTAAAATTCAGACGGAGATATCCACGTTGTTCCGCCGCGAAATTCACATGTAGGCATCTCGGGCACATAAATTAGGTTTACCTCGCCAACATTTGTGTAACCGCCGTTAGGGGTTTCGTATTTAACGTAGCGGTAATTTACATATTCGCCTAAATCAACGGAGGCATATTCACCACGCTTAAAGTCTTCCTCGGCAAACTGATGGATAACGGTGTATTCGCCGTCCTTTTCGTTGCTGCCCGAAAGCACCGCTTCCCAACCACGGTATTCAAAACCGGGGCGGCTGTTTATTGTTACCTTGTTAAAGGGCAAGTGCTTTTCGCCCAAGTCAATTGCAGTAAAGCCTGTGCGGTCGTCATTACGTCCTGCATGGAAGAAGGTTTCCTTATCGCCGTCCCATGCCTTGTCAAATGTTACGTTTTCGTCTCCGTCCCAAGGCTCACTGCCAAAGGGTGTGCCTGTAAGCTCAATTTCGGAGGCAACGTATTCAACCTCAATGCTTTCTTCATAATAAGCCGGTCCCTCAAAATAGAACAGCTGGTTAGGCGTTGCATAATAGCCACCATAAACGCCAACCTGTGCTCCATTGTGGGTTGCGTGGTTGTAAACGTCAATGCTTTCTTCGTTTGCCTTGTTTATAATTCTGTACAAGCCTTTGTCCTTTTCAAGCTTCCAGAGAGCGTTATCATTAAGATTGGTGCTTGTTGTCAAAAAGCTTTCTGTGGAAAGATACTTTGCTGTTTTTAAATTACGGAATGAATAGTATTCACCGTGCTTTTCCACATACCACTCCTGACTGGTTGCACTGTCACGGTCAGCAATTACAACATCTTTACCACTTGGTTTAAGTGCTCTTTCGCTACCCGAGCCAATAATACGTACAATATCCTTATCGCCAGCCATAATGTTTATAGGGTAGCTTGCTTTTAAGCCATCCTTTTTTGCAACAACAGTTATTCCGTCATGCACTTCATTGAACACAATCTTATTGCCTGTAATTTCATAGTCAAACAAGCAATTGCACTCCATTTCAATATCAAGCTCTGCGTCCACAACATTGCCGTTTTCGTCTGTTACTGCAAATTCAAGCTCTTCGTCTGCAAATGCAGTAACAGTGTTGTTTTTTTCAGCAAGCTTTATGCTCTTGATGTTTTGATTGCCACCCTTATAAGACTTCATTACTACAGTTGCAACACTATAGGGAGGTATCTGACCGCCTAACCAAACATTTTCGCAGTTGTGGGTCCGGTCTGTAAGATAAGTCTCCACGCTGTCAATATCTATGCCCAAGTTTTCCACGCTAAGGTCATAATTCTTTGTGGCAGAGTCTGCATTTGTAATTACAAACACAACTTTGCCCTCTTCCTCGTTAACTGCAGCGATAATGTTATTGTAATCGGTTTTAACAAGTGTGTCGCCGGGGCGGATAAACTTTGTAAACTGCTTGTATGTATAGTACTTTTTAGGCAAATGCAGCTCGCCTGTTTCCTGGTCGATGGACATAATGTTCCAGTAGCCCGAATCCTTATGTTCGCCCTTGTACGCCATAGCTGCAGCCTGCCACATCACCCATGCGTTAGGCTCTAATCCACGCAAGTCCTCGTTGATTTTGTTTGAGAACCAAAGTGCAGGGCCCATGCTGCCACTATCTTCGCCGCCAATGGAGCCGTCGCCGTCAACCTCTGTCATATAAAGGGGCTTGTTTGCTTCAAGCACTGCATTTCTTGTGTGGTTGTAGTCGCCTACACTGTAGGAATGTGTGTTAACCTGGCTAAGTGCCGCTATTGCCTCGTCAGTGTAAACATTTTTGATGTTTTCACCTGTTCTCCACACGTTTGTTTCGTCTGCTGCTGCTACGCCCACATATGTCAAACCACGCTTGTTAAGTGCCTCTCTCACCATAAGAATGAGCTTCGAATGGTCTTCAACGTCAAAGTGGCAGCCCTCTTGCCAGCCTTCGTAGCCCCAGTAATTTGTGTCGGACTCGTTAAAGGGCTCCAAGGTGTCAAACTTAACGCCGTATTCTTTCTGTATGCGGTAAACGGCTTCGGCTAAGTATTCAGCAAAGTCGTCAAAGTTTTCATCGGGAAGGTTGTTTTCGCCGGAGTTATGGTTACCGGAAGAACAGCCGCTTTCTGTCATGTAGTATGGGGGCGAATTAGAAAAGGCTTCCAAAATATCGGCACCATATTTAACAGTAAGCTGCAAAGCTTTAAGCTGACCCCGGTCATTTGCTAAGTTCCACTTGCCGTCCTTATCTGTTAAGCCGGGCATGTCACGTCCGTCAAATTCTCTTTGGTGATGGTGCTCGGGGTCGTCGCCACCGCCTATGTTGTAGCGGGCAATGTTTAACCCCAGGCCCTCTTTTTCATCGTAGAGAGCTTTCACAACACTATCAAGCTGCGCGTCGGTAAGGTTTTCACCTAAATGGTGACCCCACCAGCAGATAGATGTACCCCAGCCATGAAACGCACCAAAGGGGCTTTTCTGGTTAAGGTCCAGATTGACAGTGTAATGCTTCTGGTCCCAGGACTCATCGTCAAACTCAAATTCTTCTGCAAATGCAAAATTTACGCTTGATAAAAGCATAATAAAGCAAAGCAAAATTGATAAAACTTTTTTCATAATCTCTTCTCCTTCCTACAGGCTCCCTCCCCGAGGGAGCTGTCGGCCTCGCTGACTGAGGGAGTGTTATTTCTCCCATAACTGTATACAGGTCTATTTTATCACACACTTATTCCCTTTTCAACTACAAAAAAGCAGAGGCGGATTCTACATCCGCCCCTTTGTTATTCTTCGGTATCCACTATTATAAATTCAAAATCTCCATCGTTATCATTGTCAAGGAATGTTATTTCGTCAAGATTTTTATATTCCTCATATACATTAAAATCGGGATTAAGCTTGCCGTTTACAATAACGTTACACTCAAACTCAATTGGTACAAAGCCTGTTATAATGATGTACTTTTCAAACTCAAATTCGTCAACCCAATCGGTTTCCTTGTCCTTATAGTATATTACTTTTTCCTCTGTAAACTCTTTAATATCACTACCTGCCAATGTAAATGTTTCGTTACGGGATACGATTGCCCCTTTAAGGAATTTGCCTTCTTTGAAATAGCCTGCTATTTGGTAGCCCAAAAAGCTTTTTGCATTGCGGTCGCAATTTAATATCTCTCGCCTTTGCCCAATTTTCAAGTCGCCTCCTATAGGCGAATAATCGCATTCTTCAATAACAATCTGAATTCTGCTTTCGTTTTCGTAAAAATTTGTAACATAGCCTTCAAACCTCTGACAATGAAGATATTTTGTCAGTATTGTTTCGCTTTCGGGAGGGTCACAAATTGTGCCGTTAATGCCGGCGGAGAAACTGTTTTCATCCATAAGCTCCACCTCCAACGAATTATACACCATTTGAGCCATAGCAATGCGCGTTATTGGGTCGTTATATCGCTTTTCCGAAATCCAGTTTTCTACTCCTTTAATAACATTTGTAACCTGCTTGCTTCCTGTATAGAGATAACCGCCTCCGGCAAAGCCACCAAGCGCCTCGCCCACGGGGCCATACCCAAGCACGCACACAAGCATTTTTACCGCCTGATGATATGTAAGGGGGGCATCCGGCTCAAAGGTGCCGTCACCCATGCCGTTTATAATGCCGTTTTCATGTGCACAGTTTATGTATTTTGCCGCCCAATGTGAACGCGCTACATCGGCAAAGTCAGTGGTAGGAAGTAGCCAATTTTTTTCTTTTCCTAAAAGCCTTACCATAATTGCTGCCGCTTCCGCACGTGTAAGGGTATTGTCAGGGTTAAATTTCCCCTCGTCGTCACCCTCCATAATTTCAAGGTCGTAAAGTAAATCTGTTATTTCAACGTATTCCTCATCAACATCGGGATAGTCAAAATATGCAAATACGCTTATCCCCTGCAAGCATATCACCAAACACAAAAAAACCGCCAATACTTTTTTCATGTAAATTCTCCTTCCTTATAAGGCTCCCTCCCCGAGGGAGCTGGCAAACCTCTGGTTTGACTGAGGGAGTGATGCAATTACCCTCTTTGCCTCTACTTGTATCATACCATAAACTGCCGTTATTTTTACAAATGTCACAAAGAAGAAAACAAAGCTTAATTATATTGAAATAATTAAAAATAATGTGGACAAAGCTCCACTTTTGTGGTATTATATTCTAAATTATTATGTGCAAAAGGAATGATAACATGAAAAACATAGAAAAAACCTATGAACCCAGTAATGTTGAAAGTCGCCTTTACAAAAAGTGGTGTGATAACGGCTATTTCCACGCTGAAGTTGACAGCAAGAAAGAGCCCTACACAATCGTTATCCCTCCTCCCAATGTAACAGGTCAGCTTCACATGGGTCATGCTCTTGACGAAACACTTCAGGACATTCTCATCCGTTTCAAGAGAATGCAGGGCTACAATGCTCTCTGGATTCCCGGAACAGACCATGCAGGCATTGCAACACAGATTAAGGTTGAAGAGGCTCTCCGTAAGGAAGAAGGCCTCACTCGTTATGACCTTGGTCGCGAAAAGTTCCTTGAGAGAGTATGGGACTGGAAAAAGCAGTATGGTGACAGAATTATCACTCAGCTTAAAACATTAGGTTCCTCCTGCGATTGGGACAGAGAACGTTTCACAATGGACGAAGGCTGCTCCAAGGCTGTTCGTGAGGTTTTTGTAAACCTTTACGACAAGGGCCTTATCTATCGCGGTAACAGAATTATCAACTGGTGCCCCAAGTGCACAACAGCTCTTTCCGATGCTGAGGTTGAATACACAGAACAGGACGGCAACTTTTGGCACATCAAGTACCCTGTTGAAGGGATGACGGGCAGATTTATTACAATTGCCACAACAAGACCCGAAACAATGCTTGGTGATACAGCCATCGCCGTTAACCCCGAGGATGAACGCTACATGGACATCATCGGCAAGAATGTAATTATCCCCTTGGTTGACCGTGCTATTCCCATTGTTGGTGACGAGCACGCCGACAAGGATTTCGGTACAGGTGCAGTTAAGATTACTCCTGCTCACGACCCCAACGACTTTGAAGTTGGTCAGCGCCATAACCTTCCCATTATCAAGGTTATGAACGACGATGCTACAATCAATAAATTAGGCGGTAAGTATGAAGGCATGGACCGCTACGAGGCAAGAAAGGCAATTGTTGCAGACCTTGAGGCAGGCGGTTACCTTGTTAAAATTGAACCCCATGCTCACAACGTTGGCCAGTGCTATCGTTGCGGTACAACGGTTGAGCCCTTAACAAGCGACCAGTGGTTTGTAAAGATGGCACCTCTTGCAAAGGAAGCTATCCGCGTTGTTAAGGAAGGCGAAGTTAAGTTCGTTCCCGACAGATTTAGTAAAACATATCTTAACTGGATGGAAAACGTTCATGACTGGTGTATTTCCAGACAGCTCTGGTGGGGTCACAGAATTCCTGCCTTCTACTGCCAGGATTGCGGCTGCATGACTGTTTCCAAAACAGATATTGATAAGTGCCCCAAGTGCGGTGGTGCAGTAAAGCAGGAAAACGACGTTCTGGACACATGGTTCTCCTCTGCGCTCTGGCCCTTCTCAACACTCGGCTGGCCCGACAAAACCCCCGAGCTTGAATACTTCTACCCCACAGCAACACTTGTTACAGGCTACGACATTATCTTCTTCTGGGTAGCAAGAATGATTTTCTCCGGCATGGAGCATATGAAGGAAATTCCCTTCAAGCACGTATTTATTCACGGTCTTGTTCGTGACAGCCAGGGCAGAAAGATGAGTAAGAGCCTTGGCAACGGTGTTGACCCCCTCGAGGTTATTAAGGAATACGGTGCAGATGCACTCCGCTTTACACTTGCCACAGGTAACGCACCCGGTAACGACATGCGCTACTACCCCGAAAGAGTTGAAGCAAGCCGTAACTTTGCAAACAAAATCTGGAACGCAGCCCGTTTTGTTCTTATGAATATCGACATTGAAGAAATTTCCCTTCCCGATGCTCCCAAGATGGAAGACAAATGGATTCTTTCCCGCCTTAACTCTACAGTTAAGGAAGTTACAGACAACCTTGAAAAGTTTGAACTTGGTATCGCTCTTCAGAAGCTTTATGACTTCGTTTGGGATGAATTCTGCGACTGGTACATTGAGCTTGTAAAGCCCCGTCTTTACGGCACAGACGACGTAAGCCGCAAGAACGCAGAAAAGACACTTTGCTATGTTCTTAGTAACTTCTTAAAGCTCCTTCATCCCTTCATGCCCTTTGTTACAGAAGAAATTTACTGCTCACTTCCCGTAAGTGACGAAACAATTGTAACATCCAGCTGGCCCACATACACAGATGCTCTTTCCTTCCCCAAGGAAGAAGCAGAAATGGGCGCAGTTTGTGAAGCTATCAAGGCAATTCGTAACCTCAGAACTTCAATGAACGTACCTCCCTCAAGAAAGGCTGCTATGTACATTGTTACAAAGAACCCCTCTCTTTACGAGGCAGGCAGCGTATTCTTTGAAAAATTGGCAGGTGCCGCTTCCGTTGAGGTTTCAGATAGTGATGCTATCGTTCCCGAAGGCTGCGTAAACGCAGTTGCTCCCGGTGCAACAATCTTCATGCCTACAGGCGAATTAGTTGACACAGAAAAGGAACGTGAACGCCTTACAAAGGAAAAGAAGAGATTGGAAGGCGAAATTGCCAGAGTAGAAAAAATGCTCAGTAATGAAGGCTTTGTATCTCGCGCACCTCAGAAGCTTATCGATGAAGAAAAAGCTAAGGGCGTTAAATACAAGGAAATGTACGAAGCAGTATTGGAATCCTTGGCAAAATTAAACTAAATAAATCAAAAAGGACACATTCAATTGAATGTGTCCTTTTTCCTTAACTCGTCACTTGTGACGAATTTCATTCCGCAGGGATTTCACCGCCTTCGGCGATTTCACTTTGCGAAGCAAATTTTCACTGCTCCGAAGGAGCTACATATGCCGGATTTGGTCTTACAGTTTCGAAATAGTATTCGGGGGTTGTAAGCTCATTAAGGTTTTCGTCCAGTATATATGTTTGTATAGACTGTACCTTTGCGCCAAGAATGTAGCTTAAAACATCCATGCTCACATAAAGCACCTCTTCGCCCTCGTAGCTTTCCCAGTTGTATTCTGTTGCCACTCTGAAGGGCTTTCTGCCCCAGAGCTGTGTGTCGTTAAGGGTGTAAGCATCTTCCTTTAAGTTGCCCTTTACCACAACTGTGCCGAAATTGTCGCTTGTGAGAACTATTACAACAGCACCGTCTTCACCAACAACAGCTTTGCCTGTAAGGTTGTCTTCGTCCCAATTACAGGATTCAATAAAGCCGTTGGCATCAACGTACATGCCGTTACGTTCCATCATGCCCTTTGCGTTGTTCCAGAAATATTCAGGCTGATAGATTTCTCTATCGGGAACTGCATAATCAACCTCAGGTTCCAAAGCACCGAGTGCATCCATAAGCTTTGCACTGTTTTCTTCTGTTAAAACGGGGAACTGAACAACATTATCCTCGTTAATCTTTGTATAAGAGATTTTCGACTTGAAGGTTATGTCAATGTTGCTGTTTTCCTTTGTAAGAGGATAAAGCTCATCCTCTGCTGCTCCAAGTGCCGCTGCCAGCTCTACAATATTAAAATCAATGTGTACACTTTCTTCGGTTTCAACAACCTGACCTAAAGCATTTGTTTTGGCTTTCATTATGCATGCATCGTTTTCGCCGAAAATTCCAAGGTCTTTTACCAATGTCTGTACAGTTGCAAGGTCAACATCACCTGTGTCGAGCATGGCTGCATCTGCACCAAGGCTCTTTACATAGTCTGTTTCAAAATAGCCCAGCATAAGGTCAAAGACCATGTCAACCATTGCGTCATTTGTTAAAGTAAGTGTGTATTCATTACCTTTTACATCAAGCGTTGCATGCTTCTTGTATATATTCTTCACCAATGTATTAAGTTCCTCGGTGCCTGCATTCATGTCGATACCCTTGAAGGTTTCAACAAGAGTGCTCTTCATGTCAACGCCTGTTTCTGCCATCAATTCGAAATAGTCCAATGTGAGGTACTGACCATTCAAAGGATTTTTGATAATTATATTGTACTTTGCGTTTTCAACGCTTGTAAAGTCGTACTCCATCCACATGTAAAGGGTAACGTCTGCGCCGAACTTCAAATCCTCGCTGAGGTTTACGGGTACATCGGCATTAAGAGCCATGGCAATTTTAGCCTTGAGAGCATCGTCGCTCATTTCTGCCTGAATTTTTGCAGTATATTTCGCCTTTGTGAGCTCTTCTATCATGTACTTAATGTCAAAGCCTGCTTCTTCATTTAAAAACGCAAGGCATTCCAAGGGCTTATTAAGCACAATTGAGAACTCGCTTACAGCTTCGTATTTCTTGTACTGAGGGCTAAGAATGTCCCACTCGTCGGCAAAAGCTGTTGTTGTAAAGCTCATGAGCATGGCTACAACGCAGATAATTGCAACAATTTTCTTCATAATACCACTCCTTAATAAATTAAAAAGGTATAATAATCCTTTAGGTTATTATACCTTAAATCCGAAGGATTTCAATGGTATAATTGGCACATCGCCGTTTCCGAGTTTTGCGAGGAAAATTTCGGCGGTGCATAAAATCCTGCGGAGCATATAATAACCGAGTCTTACGAGGTTATTATACCTTAAATAAGCTATTATGTCAATTGTCGTTCACGCCACATAAAGTATCATTCAGGGCTGGATGCCAAAAATTTTTGAAGCGTTCTCAGAAAAGAGCAAATCTGCTTTATCGCCGAACTTTTTCTTTGCCTTTTCATAGGCCTTGCCCATGTTACAGCTACGGAATTTTGTGTTGTGCATATCGCTGGACACAACGTAATCGTGGCCGTATTCCATAAGTGCTTTCACAAGCCTACCTGCCATAAACTCTGTAAAACGCGAAGCATTAACCTGATATTTAACATCAAGCCCTTTAAAATCGGCCATCATTTTTTCCCATTCCATGTAACGGTCAACATGAGCTACAAGAACCTTTAATCCCTTTCTGTTAAGCTCATAGATCCATTCTGCCCACCTGGGGTCAGCCTTGTCAATGGGAAATTCCAGCATGATATAATCGGTATTTTCAAGACAAAGCCTTTCTATGCCCTGGTAATTATTTATATCATTATCAAGATAAACCTCTGCTCCAAGTATGATTTTCGGCATCTCATCTGTAAGATGAGGTTTAAGCTTTTCCAAACCCTTAGCTCTTTTTTCGAGGAAGGTATCAACAGACGATGGGCGGTGCACCCTGCAATGAGGCGTTGCCGCACACACTCTCACACCCTGTTTAAAACTATCAGAGAGCATAGCAATGCTCTCTGATAAATCCTTTGCGCCATCGTCAACACCGGGAAGACAGTGAGAGTGCAAATCAAGCATCTTCAGCATCGTCATCTTCCTGGTATCTGTAGTCGTACCTATAGTCATACTTATAGCCATATTTATAGCCATACTTATAGCCGTTTTTATAGCCCTTCTTGTAGTAGCCGTAGCCCTTCTTAGCTTCCTCGCCGCCAAGAAGCGCAACACCTATAATTTTTTTGCCTGTATTCATGAGAATTTCCATGGTTTCGTCAAGCAATTCGAAGGTTGTAACGTCTCTTCTTGCAATAACAATTGCACCACTGCAGGCCTTCATTGCAACAGCCGCATCTGTAACAACTGTTACAGGGGGTGTATCAACAAAGATATAGTCATAGTTCTGCTTAAGCTCGTTAATAAGCTTTTCAAATTCCTCAGACTGGAGAAGCTCTGCAGGATTGGGAGGAATTTCGCCCGCTGTAAGCACATCAAGATTTTCTCTTACGTTCTTTTTTACAGCCTTTTCTACGGTTGTAAAGCCGCAGAGAATATTTGTTACGCCATTATCCTTTTCAATGCCAAGGTAACGGTGTGTTCTGGACTTACGAAGGTCACAGTCAACCAGAATAACCCTTGCGCCTGTCTGTGCAAATGTAATTGCGAGGTTAATTGTGGTTGTAGTTTTACCTTCACCGGGGGTAGAGCTTGTAACTACAATTGCTCTGCCATGGTCTTTCTTTGTCATTGAGAACATAATGTTTGTTCTCATAGCTTTATAGGTTTCAACAACAGCAAAGTTGGAGTCTTTGTTAAGAATTCTCTGCATAGTTGCCTGAGAGTCGTCGTGTAATCTTTTTTGTTTCTTTTCAAACAATTTCATGTCAAGCTCCTCCTTACTGATAAATTTCGCCTAATATTGAAACGCTGTATCTCTTTGCTACGTCTTCTGCCTTATGAACCTTCGTATCGAAGAGATTTACAACAACTACAATTGCCATACCTAATACAAGGCCCAAAATTGCGCCCATTACGCCCTGCTTTGCAGTGCCCTTGCCGATGGGCTTGGAGGGTACAACAACGTCGTCAACTATTTTAATTAAGCCGTTTTCAAAAATGCTTCCCAGCTTTTCGGGTGCATTTTTTACAATGCTGTCAGCAATAAGGTAAGCATCGTGAGGGCTGTTTGCAACAACAGAAACCTCCATAAGCTCTGTATTATTAACAGCGTAGATGCTTGTCATTGACTTAATTTTGCTCCAGGAATATTTGCCGCCGATTTCTTCACTGATTTCACCGAGGAACGCTCTTGTTTTAAGAATTTCGCGATATGTGGCACTCATACTCTTAGCAGTATTAATATCCTGCTGGCTGACTTTTTCGTCCTCCTCTACTTCCTGCTTGTTGCTCACGTACAGCATGCCTGTAGCAACATACTGATCCTTTGTGAAAAATTCCACACGTACAACTGCAAGAATGGCTACAACAACAGCCAGTGCAATGAGCATAAACTTATATGCCCATAAACTTTTAGCAATTTCCAAAAGGTCAATGTAATCATTATTTTTAAATGAATTCATTATTTCGTCCCCCTTAATATGTACATACTCTCCTTTATTTTATATTAATACAGTCATTTTGTCAATATTTTTACATGAACAAAGTGCTCGCATTGCACCTTTCGGACACACAAAAAAGCCGCCGCTAACGCGACGGCTTTCAAACATTTTTAAAGAAATTACTTCATCATGTTTGCAACTTCATCTGCGAAGTTTTCTTCCTTCTTTTCAAGGCCTTCGCCTCTTTCGAGACGTGCAAAGCAAGCAATTTCGATTGTTGTGTCAAGGCTCTTAGCAACTTCTTCTGTGTAAGCCTTAACTGTCTGGTCGGGGTTCTTTACATATTCCTGTTCAACAAGGCAGTTTTCCTTGTAGTACTTCTGAATTCTGCCTGCAACCATCTTTTCAGCAATTGCAGCGGGCTTGCCTTCGTTGATAGCCTGAGCCATAAGGATTTCCTTTTCCTTTTCAACTACTTCAGAGGGAACTTCTTCTCTCTTTAAGAAAGCGGGGTTGATAGCAGCAATCTGCATAGCAACGTTCTTAGCATATGCTACAAATTCTTCGTTAGCACATACAGCTTCGTTACCAACGTTGAACTTAACCATAACACCGATTCTGCCTTCGCCGTGAACATAACCGATAAGGTTACCTTCGTATCTTACGAAACGACGGATGTTCATGTTTTCGCCGATTGTAGCAATCTTTTCCTTAAGAGCAGCATCAACAGTCTTGCCTGCTTCCATTTCAAGAGCAAGAAGAGCTTCAACGTCTGCAGGGTTCTTCTTAAGAATAACTGTAGCAACAGCCTGTACAAAGTTACGGAATTCTTCGTTCTTTGCAACGAAGTCTGTTTCAGCGTTTACTTCCAAAACTACGCCTGCCTTGCATTCGTCACAAATGCTTACAGTTACGAGACCTTCGGAAGCAATTCTGCCAGCCTTCTTTGCAGCTGTAGCAAGGCCTTTTTCTCTGAGGAATTCAATAGCCTTTTCCATGTCACCATCAGTTGCAGCGAGAGCCTTTTTACAGTCCATCATACCGCAGCCTGTCTTTTCTCTTAATTCTTTAACATCCTGAGCTGTGAAATTCATATTAATAACATTCCTTTCGTAATATTATTCAAGTGTGATATCGATTTCTTCTTCCTCTGCAGGAGCTTCTGCCTTACCTTCGCGGCCTTCAACTACAGCGTTAGCGATAGTTGAAACAACAAGCTTAACTGCACGGATAGCATCGTCATTACCGGGGATAACATAGTCAACATCCTCGGGGTCACAGTTTGTATCAACAATAGCAACAATCGGAATGTTGAGCTTCTTAGCTTCAGCGATAGCAATTCTTTCTTTTCTGGGGTCAACGATAAAGATTGCTGCAGGAGCCTTCTTCATAGTCTTGATACCGCCAAGGTACTTTTCAAGCTTTTCCATTTCGCCACGAAGACCGATAACTTCCTTCTTGGGAAGAAGGTCAAATGTACCGTCTTCTTCCATCTTGTGAAGCTGAGCGAGTCTTTCAATTCTCTTCTTGATTGTCTTGAAGTTTGTGAGCATACCGCCAA
>JAFQLL010000104.1 GCA_017414645.1 Clostridia bacterium
CGACACGCGACTTAAAATCTTGCCAAAGCAATCTTTTAAGTCTGAAATTTTTCTAATGAACAAAGTGCCAATTTCTCGTACAAGGGGCTTGCGAGAATCCGTTTGCGGTGCCCGACAACAACGTCTTTCAGCCGGTGTTTGTCGACCGCGGCACAACTCTACACTCTCGCTTCATCGTCCACAGGACGCGCTCGAGCTCGATTCCCTAAAATCGGCACTTTCGGAGGGGCAATGCGATAGCCCCTCCTATTTTATTCGGGGAACCTTCTTCCCCGAACCCTTCGCTATTGTGCGAAATTTTAAGTTTATCGACAGTCTGAAGGGAGTGCCACATGGCACTCCCTTTTATCTTATATAGCGTGTAAATTTTTAAGCGAAACATCCAATATGGGCGAAGAATGTGTAAGTGCACCGCTTGACACAAAGTCAACACCAATGTCTGTAATTCGCTTTATGTTTTCCGCAGTTACGTTACCCGAGCATTCGGTAAGTGCTCTTCCATCAATAATTTTAACCGCTTCGCGCATCATGTCGTCTGTCATATTGTCGAGCATGATAATGTCTGCGCCTGCTTCTACAGCTTCACGCACCATGTCGAGGTTTTCACATTCAACCTCAATTTTTGTTACAAAGGAAATATATTCACGAGCCATCTTAACAGCCTTTGCTACGCCGCCTGCAGCACCAATGTGGTTATCCTTTAACATTACGCAATCGGAAAGGTTATAGCGGTGGTTGTTGCCGCCTCCCTGCTTTACGGCATATTTTTCAAAAATACGCATGTTGGGTGTTGTTTTTCTGGTGTCAAGAAGCTTTGTCTTTGTGCCTTCAAGAAGCGAGGCAACTTTTTTTGTATATGTAGCAATACCGCTCATTCTCTGAAGGTAGTTAAGGGCTGTTCTTTCGCCTGAAAGAAGCACTCTTATGTCACCTGTTACAGTTGCCAGAAGCTGCTTGTTTGAAACAGCGTCGCCATCCTTCACATAAAATTCAACCTGTGTGTTTTCGTCAAGAAGCTCAAAAACTCTTTTAAAAACACCTAACCCTGCGATAACGCCGTCCTCTTTACATATAAGCTGTACCTCACCCTTCTGGTATTCGGGCATAACAGCCTGTGTGGAAATATCCTCGCTGGAAATATCCTCCTTAAGTGCCATGAGAAGCAAATCGTCACAAACTAATTTCATTGTAATATCATTCACGGTTCTTTCTCTCCTTTTCAATTTCGTCAAGTACTAACTTTTTATATTTTTCTTTCAAGGCTTCAAGATCGTTGTATTTTTCCTTTCCTGCCTCTTTTTCAAAATCAACGCCCGTTCCTTTTTCTTCGGCATTCTTTTCGTAATAATCAAACTTTGCTGTAATTTCTTTTGCTGCACGCTTCGCAAAAACAATAGCCTCCAGCAGTGAATTTGACGCTAAACGGTTTGCCCCGTGCACACCGTTACATGCAGTTTCGCCCACAGCATAGAGGTTGTCCATGGTTGTTTTCGAGTTCATGTCAACCTTCACACCGCCCATGAAGTAGTGCTGAGCAGGCGTAATGGGAATGGGCTCACGTGTTATATCATATCCGTGTTCAAGGCACTTTTCGTAAATATTGGGAAAATGGCTCATTATTTCTTCTTTGCCTATGGGAGTAAGGTCAAGCCACACATGCTCGCTTCCCTCTTTTTCCATTTCGGCAAATATTGCATTTGCAACAACATCTCTGGGGAGAAGCTCTTCTACAAACCTTTCCATTTTCGAATTTTTAAGCAGCGCTCCTTCACCGCGACAGGACTCGCTGATTAAAAATCTTCTGCCATATTCTCTCGAATAAAATGCAGTGGGATGAATCTGCACATAGTCCATGTCCAAAAGTTCTATGCCATGCTCAATGCAAATTGCCTGAGCATCGCCTGTCAGGTGGCGGTAGTTAGTGGAATCCTTATATAAGCCGCCTATGCCGCCTGTTGCAAAAACCGTACAGTTTGCCTTAATGGCCTCTGTTTTTCCGTTTTTATCAACACCTATGATGCCTAAGCATACATTGTCGCGGGCAATAATATCAATCATTGTGAAATGCTCAATAATTTTTATGTTGTCACACTCTCTTGCCCTCTCGAGTAAGGTAGAGGTTATTTCTTTGCCTGTAATATCGGCATGGAAAAGAATGCGTTTGTTTGAGTGGGCACCTTCGCGCGTGTATTCAAGGTTTCCCTCTTCGTCTTTTTCAAAATCCACTCCCCAGGCTATAAGGTCATTTATAACCTCGCGTGAATGCGTTATCATAATGTCAACACTTTCAGGATTGTTTTTATAATGACCTGCTCTCATTGTGTCTTCATAAAAGCTGTCATAGTCGTTTTCATCCCTCAGAACACATATGCCGCCCTGCGCCAGAAACGAGTCGTTTTTTTCGGCAGCATCCTTTGTGACAATAAGAACATTCATCCATCGGGGCAGATTAAGAGCACAATTCAGCGCCGAAACGCCACTACCTACAATTACCACATCAGATGTGAGCATAGCCTCAGATCCTTTCTCTATAAGTGCCTTTATTCTACACCAATCGTAAATAGGTGTCAAGAAAAAAGAACCGTGCGCCTTTGCACACGGTTCTGAAAAATTTATTCAATTATTACCCTGTAATCATCCAGGCTGAATATATCGGAATATTCACCATCACCTGAGAAGTCAAGATCCTTGGGTACGCAATAGTACACACATTCCTTAACCTTTCCGGTTTCACTGTTGTATCTTAAGTACAAGTAGTTATGGTACTTTGCCGTACTTTCAAAAATCGACGGATATTTTGAAACTTTGTTACCTGTTACACTAACAACAGGCGTGCCGTCACTCATAGCGATGCCAACTCTGTAACACATTGTTGAGGTTGATTCAAACGAATACACAGTTTTTGTCAGGTCCGGCAGACTCTGACCTGTAATCTTAATTCCGCTCTTTGAGTACATTTCGGTTACAACATTCTTATACTTAGTGCTTCCGTCAGAAGTGTCATAAACGCCAAAGGATTCTTCAAACAAATCAGGGTTAACAGGCCATCCAAGGCTTGCAAGCAGTTCAACCGCAGCAACCTTACCCTCGGAGTTGCAGCCAACCATAATCACGCTTCCGGGAACAACATCGCTCATTGTTTCGGCAAGCCCCATAACAGTTATAGTTTCGGTAAGCTCATAGATTACCTCTTCGCCCGCCTTGAAGCCTTTTATGTATTCGCCTGAAACTTCGCTTACTACAGTTACATTGTCCTCCTGGTCGAAGGTGTAATCGATGTTGCCGGGCAGAGTAAAGGTAAAGCTGATTACACCGTTTTCAAACTTTACATCAGACATATACTTCGTTGCCACACTGTTGTTATTGTTAATTCTTATATATTCCTGCCACCAGGACGCAATCTGCACTTCATTATTAAAGTTATCTGTTTCGCCATAGGGCGTAATAACAACATTTGTGCTGCCGTTTTCATTCACACTTGATGTTACGTCGAAGAACAAATCGCCTGTATATGCGCCCTTTCCTGTTGTGCGCGCAATCATCTGTCCGTCCGTTGTGTAGGTAAGACGTATGCCTGTCTGGTTTATATAGGCATTAAGAACACTCTTTACGGCATCGTCAATGGTGTAGGGCAGATCAGTTTCTGCCTCAGCACCGCTATTTTTCAGAATGCCCGCAGAAACCTGATAAATGCTTCGTGTAACAGAAGGAGTGGTTACCTCTTTTTCTTTACCGTTAAACAAGGGAATAACGGCATAGGCGCAGGCTTCGTATCTTCTGTTATAGTTGGATTCGGAAAGCTTTGTTATTGCAGCGGAGAATACGCTTTTTTCCTCGTTCTGGAACTTTTCAGCCTTTATATAAGCAGGTGTTGTACTGCCTTCAGCAATTACCTTAATACCGAATTCAACATCTTCGTCTGAAATAACCGTGTCCGCATAGTCTGCAACTGCAATAAAACGCAGTCCGCTGTCTGCAGTAGCATCAATTCTGCCATCTTCGCTTAATTCAACCTGCCCCACTCTTACCTGAGCACCTTCAACCATTTCAAGTCCAAGGCCAAGCAAAACTGCATCGGTAAAGTCAGTATCGGCTGTAACGGTAAAAACAGTGTTCACGTCGTAGTAGTAGCCGTCAGCATACATCGCAACCACATCTTCAGCGGCTGTGATTTTAATTTTACTCTTTTCAGTAATGCTTACAGTGCCCGTTGCAGCCTTACCATCAACCGTAACATTGAGCCCTTCGGGCACGATTAACTGATAGCTTGCCGCATTCACAACAGTAAGTGAAGCAAGGCAGATAACAACAATAAGAATTAAAGATAATATTTTTTTCATGAGTTACCTCTTTCTAAAGCTTATTTTAACGGGCTCAGGCTTTCAAAGTCTTCAAAACAGAAGCACCTTACCTTAACCGCATTTTCCGCTTTTGTAAATTCTGCAGTAACCTCTTCATTTTCCGTAAAATCTATAAATTTCTTTTCAGCATTCAACATAACGCCATCGATGCCGTACTGAGCAATTACAGCAGTAAAGCTTTCAACTTCAACACCATCACGCACAAAGGTTACAGTGTTTTCGCCTATGTTGCAGGCAAGGGTCATTTCCTTTTCAAAAAGCTCTGTTATTTCCTCTTCGGTGATAGCCCTGTCGAAAAGCATAAACTCATCAATGGTGCCGTCAAAGAATTTGTCTCCTGACCACATTGATTTTCCTATGTAGCAATATGGTATTGTATATTTGATTTCGTAAGGGTCGAGTTTAACGTTTTCGGTTTCCCCTGCCAATACCCCATCAATATAAATCCGCATTACATCACCCTCTTGCATCATAACAAGGTGGGTCCATCTGCCTGTTTCAATATCAATATCTACCGACACACCCTTTTCGTAATCATAGCTGCCGGCGGTAATTGCACCTCTGAGGTGATTTACGCCGTAGTAGGGCGTTAAAAACATGTATCTGCCTGTGCCTGTGCCAAAATCGAAAACACGCTGAGTGTTGTTTTTAACATCGGGCTTTATCCATGCAGAAATTGTATAATCCTCCAAACCACTGAGAGCCTCGGAAGGAATTGTTACATAGCTTTCGCTTGTGCCGTCGAGCACTAAGCCTTGTCCGCCACTTATGCCCTGCGCAATTGCGGCGGCGCTTGCCAACTGCGCATCATTAAAATTTCCCGACTTATCGTATTCGTTTTCGAAGTCGTAATAAATAATCGGGTTTTTCTTAGCCTCTATTCTTTCAGCAACACTTTTGCCGTATGCTTCTTCAAGCTTGTCAACCTCAGCTTTTGAAATGGTTATTACATATCCGTGACGAGGGGTAAAGTCGAAGGAATACTCATTTCTGCCGAGCTGAGTGAAATTAACAAGGTCTTCTGTTTCTGTCATGATAAAGAAGCCGTCATTATAAGCATCGTAAACAATGTTGTACTTGTCTTCATTCATAAGCTTATAAATGCCGCTGCCTTCAATGCCCACATCGTTGCCGTTTCTGTTCTTTCTGGGAAGGGCATTTATTCTTTCAGAATAGGGGCCGCCTGCGTGAAGGCTTGTAACCACGTAAATGCCGCCTGCGCTTTCGTCCTTAACGTACATGTAGTAAATTCCGTCTTTGTAGATAATGTCAGAGTCGATATCGTCCTTGAACTCGTCATGACGGTATAGTAATTCAGGCTCTGTAATAAGGGTTTTCATGTCTTTACTGTAAACCTTATACATTTGTGTGTTGCCACCGGAGGAAAGTGCAAGATAAATCATATATGCACCGTATTCCCCTGTTTCTTCATCGTAAAACTCAGGGTCCCATATGGCCTGTGGCGCCCATGCGCGATTATACCAGCCAAACTGGTTAAAGTCAATAATTGTTCCTTCGTCCCAGTTAATTAAATCGTCACTTTCGAAAATTATAATGGAGCTCTGGCTTGCCCAGCCGTCCCAGGAGCGCATGTCTGTAAAGATTGCATAGTAAAGCCCGTTCTGTCCCTGCATAATGAATGGATCGCGCATACATTCGTGGCCCTTTGTTGATTCGAGCACAGGGTTGCCACCATTAATTGTGTTGAAGTGATAACCGTCACGGCTTAAGCCGTAGAACATTCTTTCCTGTTCGGGGCGGTTGCCTGTAAAATAAGCAAAGAGGTATGCAAAGTCCTCCTCTTCAACTGTAATGTCGTATTTTTTACTTACGGTTTTTCCGTTATAGGTACTGAAAAGGTAAAGCTCTGTGGACTTATCGCCACCGCCTGAGGGTGCACGATTAATTTCGCCTTTGCTTGTTATAACGCTTTCGTCCATAGACTCCCAACGGAGTTTGCTGCCATACTTCGATTTCTCTGTAAGGTACAAGTCTTCCTTTAGATGCTTAAGGTTGCCAACAAGGAAAACAGCATCCAGGTCCATTTGTGCCACCTCTTCGTCTTTGTATTCATGGATAACATTAAAACCGAAAACTCTCTTTGCTTCGTTGCCTTCGGCATCCTTGAAGGTTGCGGTAAGGTTTGCCCATGCGTCGATATCAAGCCTTGTTACTTTGCCGTCCTTTGTAAGCACCTGCTCGTTGTCGCTTTCCCATGTAACGGATAAGCCTGCATATTCATCAGGCAGGGAAATATCTTCTGTCAGCTCGTGGCTTTCAAACATATAATTTTCTGCAATTATATGAACATTTGCTTTTTTTGCGTCTAAGGCATGCTCAGCGGAAATTTGTGCAATTTCATCTCCTGTAAGGGCTTCCCCATAAATCCTGAAATCGTCTATATAGCCTTTGAAGTAGCTGTCGCCTGAGTATTGGCTCTTTGCAAGGTAGTTTTGATTTGTATCACCCAAGCCTGAAGCAAGCACCTCGCTGGTTGTTTCACTCGCTATTTCGCCGTTTATGTACATTTTCATGTTGTGATTGTCCATGACAACAGCAACAGATGCCCAACTACCGCGGTTTATGGGGTCTGCTGTAACGGAATACTCCTGCCAGTAGCCCACATTTGTGATTGCCGCTCTGCATTTGCTGCCTGTGTTGGTGTTAAGAAACAGATAATTGTTGCTTCCCGTACCCACAGTATATGTAAACTGGTTGGCTCCATCCATTTCCGGGCGCACGTTTATAACAAAGGTTACATCCTCTTCACCCGAAACAAGATTATCGGGCATGTGAATATAGTCATCAACGCCATCAAAGTAGGCGTAGCCGTTTTTTATGGTTGCACCATAATTTGTGCCTGATACAATTTCACTGTCAAAGTCATAGTGCAATAAAACAGTTTCATCTTCTGCCAGAACCGACGGAATTGCCGACAAGGTCATTACCGCGCCGAGTATTCCGGCCATAACTTTTTTCATTTTCATATATTCTCCTCCTACAGAGTTTTTTCACATAGATATACATTATAAGTATATCATCTGCCATTATTCTCTGTCAACACAAAAAAGGCGCTGTTTTGCGCCTTTTTTGTGTTAATTCAACTTTTTTACGAAATCCTTTTTCTGAAGATGTCGAACATTTTTTATAATCCTTATTCCCAACTCATTGGCTCTTTCGTTAAAGCTTCTGTCGGGTTCAAAGAAGGAAAGCACCAATATCTTCTCCGCGTAACGACCACCAAAGCGTTCAGCTACAGTATTGAGCTTGTACAGCTCGTTGGAGTCAACCATACCATTTTTACAGGAAATAAAGCACCCGGTCACACCGCGCGTAAGTAAAACGTCAATTTCGTTTTCAACCTCTTTACGGCCTTTCCAGTCGAGCAGTGCGCCGCTTTGTCCGTCCGTAAATACCTCCGTCAGCTTTGCACACATAAAAGTATACATTTCCAATGCAGTGCCCTGCCTCGAAAGAAGGTACCTGACAAGATCATTTTTATATCTGATGGTATTTCCGCTATTCCACACAAGTCCTGCTCTTTTCAGCTTCGCCCATACGCTTACACTTTTGTCGGTTTTGCTGCCTCTTGCTTTACCCATAGCCGCATTCCATGCAGCAGGGTCTTTTCTGCAAATTTCCCATACAAGTTCAATGTCACGCTCAGCATCGGGATTTCTTTGCCATCTGCAGGCTTCCTTTTCCCTGCTTTCGTTTGTACAGCGACCGCCATGCAAGCTTATGAGCTCGTTCACGCTTATACACACATCTTCTGTTTCGTATTTTTTATCGCTGTTAACTGCCGTTACCGTTCTGTTTTTTGCATCCACAGCATGAAGCGGCAGATTATATTTCTTTGATACGCTGCCCATGGCAACGAGCATTATATCATTTCCGCCTGTAATGTCAAAATCACAATCGGGAAAACGTAAAACAATTTCCTCTATTTTAGCCTGGGCTGCATCAACCCGGCTTATATCCACCCGCTCTGCTAAAATTTCTGTTTTTACGTCTCTTACTTCAAGCATTTTTTCAAGAGCTTTTTTAAAGCTTGTGCAATCGCATCCGGCATAAAGCAAAACCAGCCTTTCGGGTCTTAACAAAAGCGCACCCACAGCGTTATCAAGGGCTTCTTCATCATAAAATTCAACAAGTGTCATTTTTTTATCGTCCTCTATCAGAAGGGTGTAATATTACTTAATATACCAACAACATAAGAATCCTTTATCCATTGTGCGACCATCAGGTTTGTACTTGCAAATGCACCCGTAAGCGCAACTGCTATCCATACAATTACAAGGCTGATTACCAAGCCACACACAAAGCCCACAAGAGCATTAAGCTCATGTAATACCGGCAGCTTTGTAACAATATTGAGTGTCCCTGACAGAAGTGATATGCACACCTTGGTCACAACAATGAGCAGAACAAAAATAATTATATTGATAATAAGTCTGGTAACCGCAGCTGCCAGTGAACGGGAAATGCTTTCAACAGCGGTTTCAGCTGATTCAGTCAACGCGTTTTTTATAAAATCGGGCAAGGTGTCAAGAGTCTCAAACTCGTCTTCATCTTCTACAACAATTGCCTCGCTCACTATCTTCTCCAGGTTTTCAGGAAGCGGTGTTTCGTAAACCATGTCGGTTAAAGCAGGATACAGCATTGAGGCAACAACAATCGAAAGTGCAAAGCCTCCCAGGCTCAATATTGCCTTCATCCCACCTCTTTTCATCATGATAAGAGAAAACACAAGCACAAAAACCAGTGCCGCAATATCAAAAACCATGATTCAGTCCTCCTTTTTTATCTTACAACGGTTGTATTGCCACCTGCAAAAATGAGAGCTGCAACACCGTTTTCAAATGGCATTGCGCATTTTATGGGTGACGAAACCTCAAAGCTCTTTTTAATTTTTCCGTTTGTTTTAACAACGTCCAGCACTTCCCCATGTGCCACACCTATGTAAGCATTGTTTACAGACAGGTGTTCAATTTTGTTTTCAAAGGCAATGCTTCCGCGCAAAACTGCGTTTTTATCATAAATTTCCAGCACGCTGCTGCCTACAGGTGCTCCATCTGCCCCATCAAAGGCAAAGCAAACAACATCGTCTGTCGAAATGTCGGCATGATGGAGGCTTCGGCCCTCAAAGCGAACCTCTCCTGCCTTTGCACAGTCAGAGCGATAAAAATCAGCACTCTTATTGCCAAGACATACAAAAGAGCCGTTTTTGTTGAAATGTACACCTACATACAAATTGTTTTCAACGAAAAATTCACTCTGCGCACCCTCACGATTGAACTCAACAAGTACAACATTGCTTCCGGGTGTTGCAAGTGCAACGTTTGCTTCAACAACAATAAGCTTACGGTTATTTGCACTTATGTCCATATCAACAAAGGTGTTTTTGGAAATTCTGTAGCGATAAATTGCATCGCCATCCTTATGGTAAACAGTTATAACAGCATTATAGCCTGTTTCCTCGGTTGCAACGGCAAAAAAGCCGTTTACATTTGTTACAACAGAAATAACCTTTCCGTCGCATTCGACCTCAGTTTCAATTTCGCCTTCCTTGTAAAGTCTTACGGTTTTACCCTTATAGTCACTTACAACGCAATACTTACCTTTTGAATGCATTATAGGGTCAGAAAGCATAAAGTTAGCCGTTGTTTTAATGTTTGCATTGCGGTCAATAACTGTAAAATTACCGCCAGAAACAATGCCAACATATTCGCCTATATTTACGGGGCGGCCTTTTATGGTGGAGCCGAACTCGCTTGTCATGCTGCTGTTTACACCTAATACTATGCGCTCGGTATCTCCGTTTATGCTTTCAGATTCATAAGTCTGAAAAATTGCAATCATTATAAAAAACAGCATTACAAGAGTCAACGCTACTGTTATCATAAGCTCTTTAATCTTTATATTTTTCTTAGGCATTTAAATCATTCCTTTTAATAAACAACTTCTTCAAGTATAAGCCCTTCGGGAGGCGCTGTAACGCCACCGAGCCTGCGGTCCTTTTCTTCGAGTATTTTCTTTACCTCTTCTGCCGACAGCTTTCCGTTACCAACATAAACCAAGGTTCCTACAATAATTCGCACCATATTATACAAGAAGCCATTTGCCGTAGCTGTCACGGTAATAACGTCGCCGACCTTTTCAACCTCTACTCTTTTAAGGTTTCTGACGGTGGTTTTTGCACTTGACCCAGACGCCATAAACGCGGTAAAATCCCGCTCTCCTGTCATGTAGCTTGCCGCCTGTTTCATTTTACTTACGTCAAGCTTTGTTGGATAATGCCACACGTAACGACCTAAGAAGGGGTCGCTGTGTTCACAGTTAAGTATCCTGTAGCGATAGGTTTTTTCAACCGTATGATACCTTGCATTAAAGCTTTCTTCCACCTCTTCACATTTAACGGCACGTATGTCCTTGGGCAAAAACTGATTGAGCACAAGGGGGATTTTATGAACAGGTATTGAAGTATCTGCCGAAAAATTCGACACATGCATTGCCGCATGTACCCCTGCGTCTGTTCTCGAACAGCCTGTTACAACAATTTTCTTTTTCATAACCCTTTCAAGGGTATCCTCTAAAACCTCCTGAATGGTTATGCCGTTTGGCTGTCGCTGCCAGCCATGGTATTCTGTTCCGTCGTATTTCAATGTGAGCTTTAAATTCATATCAAAAACCTACCATACGATAAATTACTATCACCAAGCACGCTGTTACCATCAACAAAAATGCAACGATGTCATTTTTCTTATACTCCAGCTTTCTGAAGCTTGTGCGATGGCAACCGCCAGCATAGCAGCGGCATTCCATTGCCATTGCCAGCTCGTCTGCACGCCTGAAGGCACTTATAAAAAGCGGCACAAAAAGCGGTATCATTCCGCTTATTTTCTTCATAATGCCACCGCTTTCAATATCGTTACCGCGTGCAGCCTGCGCTTTCATTATTTTTTCCGCCTCTTCTCCCAGGGTGGGAATAAATCTTAAAGCTATGCTCATCATCATTGCAACCTCATGGGAAGGGAATTTGATTTTTTCCAAGGGCTTAAGAAGCTTTTCAAGACCGCTTGTAAGCACCGTAGGGCTCGTTGTAAGGGTGAGAAGTGTGCTCACCATGACAAGCAGCACCACCCTGAGCATCATGCTTAACGCAAGAAGAACAGATTCCTTCGTTGCAGTAAAAATCCACCAGGTGAATATAACTTCTTCGCCGCCACCCATGAAAATGTTTATCACAGCGGTAAATGCCACAATGAGCCACACAGGCTTCATGCCTTTAAGAATGTACATTGCAGGCACCTTCGACAAAAGGGCAAGTGCAATTGTAATAATTGCAACAAAGGCATATTCAAAAACGCTGTGCGCAACAAATATAAGCACCATCATCACCAAAAGACCGATAAGCTTACACCTTGGGTCCAATGAATGCAAAGAGGATTTAGTATTATAATATTGTCCGATAGTAATATCTCTGAGCATTACTTTATCCTTTCAGTTTATTGTATATTGCCTCTGCAGCATCCTCTGCGGTGAGAATAACACTGTCAAATTCATGACCTTTTTCCTTAAGGCGCGCAATGAGCCTTGTAACCTGAGGTACGTCAAGCCCTGCCGCTTCAAGAAGTGCGCTTTTTTCAAAAACCTCATTAACCGTTCCCATTGTAAGCACCTTACCATCGTTCATAACAAGAACCTTATCGGCAAAAAGAGCAACATCGTCCATGCTGTGGCTTACAAAAACAATACTTTTACACAACTTGCCCTTTATGTTACCAAGCATTTCAAAAAGCATGTCTCTGCCTACGGGGTCAAGCCCTGCTGTAGGCTCGTCAAGGATGAGCACATCCGGGTTCATTGCAACCACGCCTGCAATGGCAACCCTCCGTTTTTCGCCGCCCGAAATTTCAAAGGGTGAAAGGTTTTCATAGCTTTCATCAAGACCTACAAGCCTCATGGCCTGCCGTGCTTTTTCAAGGCATTCTTCGGAAGAAAAGCCCATGTTCTTCGGTCCGAAGCAAATGTCCTTAATAACACTTTCCTCAAAAAGCTGGTGCTCAGGATACTGAAATACCAAACCAACCTTTCCTTTAAGAACCGCTGTCGCATTTTTCTCCTTTGTTACATCAACACCATTAAAAAGCACCTTTCCGCTGCAAGGCTTTAAAAGACCACTCATAATTTCGGTGAGGGTAGATTTACCCGAGCCCGTATGCCCGATTACACCCCAGGTTTCGCCTTCTTTAACACTGAAGCATACATTTTTCAGTGCAACGGCGGCATCGGGGGTTTTATCTTCATATGTGTAATTAACATCAATTAATTCAATCAATTCCGTCTCTCCTTCAGGAGTATATCAATTGCCTCGGCACATTCCTTTGTGCGAAGCATTTCACCTTTTATATCTACGCCTTTCTTTTTAAGCAAGTTAACAACCCTTGTAACCTGTGGCACATCAAGACCTAACGCAGTTATTTCTTCCACCTTGGAAAAAACCTTTCCGGGGGAATTATCCATAACAATTCTTCCTTTATCCATAACAACGACTCTGTCTGCCTTTGCCGCTTCTTCCATAAAGTGGGTTATGAGCACAACCGTAATGCCCATTTCACAATTAAGCTTCTTTATGGTTTCCATAACCTCTTTCCTGCCTTTAGGGTCAAGCATGGCAGTGGGTTCATCAAAAACAATGCACTCGGGTTGCATGGCAATAACGCCTGCAATGGCAACTCTTTGCTTCTGTCCACCGCTTAAAAGGTGAGGTGGAGTCCGTCTTTGCTCATACATGCCCACGCTTTCAAGAGCAATTTTTACTCTCTCATGCATTTCGTCGTAGGGCACGCCCAGGTTTTCCAGCCCGAAAGCAACGTCCTCCTCAACGGTTGTTGCAACAATCTGGTTATCGGGATTTTGGAATACCATGCCCACACTGCGCCTTATGTCAAAAAGCTTCTTTTCTTCCCGGGTGGATACACCGTTTATAAAAACCATACCCTCTGTTGGTGTAAGCACCGCATTGAAATGCTTTGCCAGGGTAGACTTTCCTGAGCCGTTTCTCCCAAGAATTGCAACAAAGGAGCCTTTTTCAATATTGAGATTTATGTTATCAAGAACCTTCTTACCCTCGCCCTCGTCATTTTCGTAAACAAAGGTAACATTTTCACACTTTATCATAACCATCAATCTTTCAGATCTACACAAAATGCCTTGCATTTTGCTTTCGACCTATTTACTTTTCACTATTTCTTCAAAACTGAACTTGTTCAGTTTTTCTCCCATCTTGCAGTTGCGCCGCAGGGCAGATAAATGCCGCTTGATACAGGTAAGCCTATTTCGTCGGCTGTAACCTTACCCATTGGAAGTGCAAGCTCCAGAATATTTTTCATAACCGCAGGCTGAAGACCTGTTGTGTAGGAATTAATAAGGAAAAATATGGGGTCGTCAGACAAAAGCCGGGCGCATCTTTCAACAAAATCCCACAAACATTCCTCTAATTTCCACACCTCTCCGCCGGGGCCTCGGCCATAAGAGGGCGGGTCCATAATAATTGCATCGTACTTTTTGCCTCTGCGGATTTCTCTTTCAACAAACTTCATACAGTCGTCCACAATATATCTTATATAGTTTTCTTCCAGTCCGCTGGAGAGTGCATTTTCCTTTGCCCATGCCACCATACCCTTGGATGCATCAACGTGGCACACATTTGCCCCTGCAGCACTACATGCAACAGTTGCACCGCCTGTGTAGGCAAAAAGGTTTAAAACGTTTGCACCCTTTCGGTCTTTGAGCTTTTCAGCCATCCAGTCCCAGTTTACAGCCTGTTCGGGAAAAAGGCCCGTATGCTTGAAGCCCATTGTTTTTATGTTAAAGGTAAGGTGCTTATAGCTTACAGTCCACCTGTCGGGAGTCGGTTTAACATAGTCCCAGCTGCCGCCACCTGAGGAAGAGCGATTATATACAGCATTAGCACCTCTCCATGCCTTTTCATTGCATTTTTTCTTCCATATAACCTGAGGGTCGGGACGGGACAGGATAACATTTCCCCATCTTTCAAGCTTCATTCCGTCGCAGGTATCTATACATTCATAATCTTTCCAATCTTCAGTTGCCCACATGCCGTTTCCTCCCAATTACAATTTGCACATAATATGCACATTATATCAATTATATTGTACATTAAAAGATTGCTTTCGTCAACAACTGTCTTTACAAAATAAAACCCCTGTTGTATAATGGGGTTGCAACAAATTCTTATATGGAGTTGACGGCAATGAACGAAACATCAAATACAGAGAAATTATTAAGCGTTATTATGAATCTCGGCAAGGAAATGCTCATGTGCGGTGCCGAGGTTAACCGCGTTGAAGACACTATTTCGCGTCTCTGTGATGCATATAAGTTGGATAATTCCGAAATTTTTTCAATAACAAGCCTCATCATAGTTACTGTGAAAGATAACGAAGGAAAAAGGTTTGTTGAGTCGAGGCGTATAAATTCGTACGTATTTAACTTTTACCGCCTCGAAGAGCTCAACGCCCTCTCCCGTACTGTGTGCAGCACAACCCCCTCCGCAGAAGATTTTCAGGTAATGCTGGATGAAATAATAAAGCACAGCCACTTTTCAAAGCTTATGAGGCTTATAGGCTTTGTGCTCACCTCCGGCGGCTTCTGCCTTTTGTTCCAAGGCTCTTTTACCGATGCTGTCTGTGCAGGGCTTATTGCAGTTGTAATATTTTTAATTGAACGCCTTTTCACATGTCTTTCAATTAACGGTATGTTCTTTAATTTTATATCCTCGCTTTTTGCAGGTGTGGGTGCATACTTCTTTGCAGGCGCCATCGACAGCGCTCATCTTGACAAAATTATGATTGGTAACATAATGCTTCTTATTCCGGGGCTTATGCTTACAAATGCCATAAAGGACATGATGAACGGCGATACAATGGCAGGCTTCCTTCGTTTTTGCGAGGCTCTGCTCACTGCTCTTGCCATTGCACTGGGCTTCTGGTGCGCAATGATTGTTACGGGGGTGCTTGTATGATAGAAAACATTGTAGGCATTATTGCCGCGGTTGTGGGCACGGTAGGCTTTGCTCTGATGCTTCGCCTCAGAAAGGAAAGGCTTCCCGTAATTGCAGTGTCTACTGCCCTTTGCTATGGGCTTTATCTTTTATGTATTCATTTTTCCGTTGCCTACATAGGTGCAGTTTTTATTGCATCGCTTTTTGCAGGCTTCGTGTCTGAATTTCTGGCAATATACATTAAGGCACCTGTAACGGTGTTCCTTACACCCACAATATTGCCTCTTGTGCCCGGTTCAAGCCTTTACTACACAATTGAAGCCTACTTCCAGGGCAACCTTGACAGCGCTCTTTTGCACTTTTCAAATTTAGGTAAAACAATAGGTGCAATTTTATTGGGCATTGTATTTGTAAACACAATAATGAAATGTATAAGAAATTATAAGGCAACAAAAAAACCTCGTTAAAAACGAGGTTTTTTAATTTACGATACCATTTCCAATCTTAACTTGTCGGCAATCATTGCAATAAATTCGCTGTTGGTTGGCTTTCCTTTAGCATTATTTACCGTATAGCCAAACAGAGAATACAACTCCTCTTCGCTGCCTCTTACGCAAGCCACCTCAATGGCGTGACGGATAGCTCTTTCCACTCTTGAGGGTGATGTGTTGTGCTTTTCGGCAACAAGCGGATAAAGCTGTTTTGTCACAGCATTGATAAGCTCAGTGTCGTTAATGCTCATAATGATGGCATCTCTGAGGTATTGGTAGCCTTTTATGTTTGCAGGCACACCCACAGCGTGGATGGTATTTGTAACAGAAATCTCCAAGGTTCGTTCGGAAGGCTTCGCATTGGAATATCGCACCTTTTCACCTCTTTTTACATTCATCTTTCTGCAAAGCATGTTTATCCTTTCGCACAGAAGCTGACCATCAAAGGGCTTTATCATAAAATAATCAGCACCCATATCAAGGCAGGTTGTGCACACCGCATCGTTTACATTTTCCATCATCATAATTACCATTGGGCGCTTGCCGCTTTTTTCGCCAAGCTTTTTAAGTACGCCTATGCCGTCAAGCTTGGGCATTATAACATCAAGCAAAAGAACATCCGCTTCCGTTTTATCCAGCTCTTCACAAACGCTTTCTCCATCTGAAAGCTGTGACACAAGCACAATGTCCTTTTCTTTTTCAATTACCGATGCAACAAATTCTCTTACTGACTTATTGTCATCACATACCATTACTTTAATAATGTTCTCCATATTACTTCAATCCTCCTGTAAATTTCTGGAAATTCTTTCCCGTGGGTATATATTACCATTTATTTACAGTTTTATCAAGCATTTATTTTAAAAAACTGGAAAATTTTTCCTTTAAATTTCTACAAACTTTTCTTTTAAAAACAAAAAAGTCCTCTTTCGAGGACTTTTTATCTTTAAAATACGCCTAAGGCTTTAAGAAGAAGAATTGTCATAACAACAGGTGCTACATATTTGATAATTACGATGAACAATCCCTTTCTTGCAAATTTTTCACCGTTGCGCTGCACCTCATCGATAACCCACTTAGGTTTTGCAATCCAGCCGATAAGAACACAGGTAAGAATTGTAATGAGAGGCATAATTACGCTGTTGGAGATATAGTCAGCAATGTCTAAAAGTTGACCTACTGTTCCGTTGGGAAGTGCAATTTCAAAGTATAATACATTATATCCCATGCAGATTAACACTGCACCTATTGCGGCAACAGCTGCAACAAGAAGGCTCATCTGCTTACGGGTTTTCTTGAAGTATTCCATACAGCTTGCAACAACAGTTTCCATAATTGAAACAGAGCTTGTCAGTGCCGCAAATGCAACCATAATAAAGAAGAAAATCGCAACAATGTTACCTGCAAAGCCCATATTTTCGAAAACCTTGGGAAGCGTTACAAACATAAGGCCCGCACCTGCTTCGTTAACCATTCTCTCAGGACCGAAGAATACACACACCGCGGGAACAATCATCATACCGGAAAGAATTGCAACCATAGTATCAAAAATCTGTATTTGTGTAACAGACTTATTGATGTTTATATCTTTCTTAACATAGGAGCCGTAAGTAATCATGATGCCCATTGCAACGGACAGGGAGTAGAACATCTGATTCATTGCGTCAAGCATAATGTTAAAGAATTTACCTACAGTAAGACCATCAAAATTAGGCACCAAATACACTGCCACACCCTGAAGACCAGTTCTTATTTCTCCGCTTTCTGTTGTATATGAAAGAGTGAGCGAATAAATCGCAATGCCTGCAATGAGAATCAAAAGGCAAGGCATAACAATTTTTGAAAACTTTTCAATACCCTTTTCAACACCCGCATACACAATTATTGCTGTTATAGCAAGGTAAATGAGCATGAAAACAACAGGTGCAACAGTTGACGATGTAAAGTTTCCGAAATAACCGTCAGAAGCAACCTGCGCTCCGTTAAAGGTTACATACTCTGTAAAATACTTTAAAATCCAACCGCCGATAACAGTGTAGTATGTCATGATAATTGCGGGAACTACAAAGGTAAGATGACCTACCCATTTCCACTTTTTATGAATTGCGCCGTAAGCGTTACCTGCATTCATACCTGTCTTTCGACCGATTGCAATATCAGTCATAAGAAGAGCAAAGCCGAAAAGCAATACAAGTGCAATATAAACAAGAATGAAAAGACCGCCACCATGCTTTGCCGCAAGGTTGGGGAATCTCCAGATATTACCTAAACCCACAGCACTTCCTGCCGCCGCAAGAACAAAGCCTATTGACCCGGAAAAGCTGCTTTTTTTCTGCTGTTCCATAACCTATCTCCTTCATTGTTTTTTCAAATACTTTGCTATTATATCACAGTTTTACAAAAATGCAACAAAAAACTCCGTTTTATTGACATATTTTATAAACTGCAATATAATTGATTATATCAGTATCTACCGCAAAAGGAACGTTTTATGTATGAATAAAAGGACAAACCTTTACCAAACTTTAACTCTTATACTTACCCTTGCTCTGCCTACAATGCTTGAACAGCTAATGCAGACCGCGGTGCAATATATCGACACTGCCATGGTCGGCACATTAGGCACCTCTGCCACTGCGGCGGTAGGTTCAACGGTAACAATTAACTGGCTGGTAAATTCCACCGTTTCGGCACTTGGCATAGGTTTTTTAGCCTTCGTGTCCCGTGCGTTAGGGGCAAACGACGTAAAGGGTGCACGACGCATAACTGCCCAGGCTGTGTTTTCAACTGTTGTCATCGGCACATTTTTCACCATAGCCACACTGCTTTTAAGCCCTGTAGTCCCCACGCTAATGCAGGTGGATAAAGCAATAAAGGACACGGCTGCGTTATACTTTTTCATAATTTATCTGCCAATGCTTCCAAGAAGCGCCACAATTATTTTCGGCACGCTTCTTCGCAGCGCAGGCGACAGCAAAACTCCTATGAAAATAGGCATTGCAGTAAACCTTATAAATGTTTTGCTGAACTTTTTCCTCATATTCCCCTCACGCCACTATGGTGCCATTTTCATTCCCGGGGCAGATTTAGGTGTAACAGGTGCGGCAATTGCAAGCAGCATTTCCTTTACATTCGGAGGATTTTATATCACATATAAGCTTTTCACTCACCAAAAGATTTCTCCCGTTGGTGAAAAGTTTTTGCCCGATAAAAGCATTCTCTCTCCATGTCTTTCAGTGGCATTTCCAAACATGCTTCAGCGCTTCGGCACCTCGTTAGGCTATGTTGCCTTCGCAGGCATGGTAAATTCATTAGGCGAAGTGGCAACTGCAGCCCACACAATTGCAAATACCGTCGAGTCGGCGTTTTATATTCCTGCCTACGGCATGCAGACTGCAGCAGCAACATTGTCGGGCAATGCTTTAGGTGAAGGCAACCCCAAGAAAATGAAGGATGTGGGCATTGTTATAAATATAATTGAAGTAGTACTGATGATAATTTCAGGTGCATTGCTCTTTACCTTTGCACCGAAAATGGTCATGCTGTTTTCAAAAGAAAACGATGTAATCCGTTTAGGAAGCACTGTTTTACGCATGGTGGCGCTTTCCGAGCCCTTTTATGGCGTTTCCATAATAATTGAAGGCATTCTGCAGGGTGTTGGAGAAACTAAAATACCGTTAGCTTTTAATATAACAGGCATGTGGGGTGTGCGCATTGTGGGCACCTTCATCTGCACACAGCTGTTTTCTATGTCACTTGTTTCAGCATGGGCATGCATGATAGGTCACAACATGCTTTTGTTCGTACTTTTTACATTTTACTACAGAAAAGGAAGCTGGAATCCTTTAGAGAAAGGAAATAAAAAATGGCACAGATAATTCACATAACAGAATTTTCCGACCCCAGGCTCGATGTATATGCACGCCTTACCGAGGCTCAGCTTTTAAACCGTGAGTTTCCTGCCGAAGGCTTGTTCATTGCAGAAAGCCCCAAGGTTATTGAAAGAGCTTTGGATGCAGGCTACATTCCAGTTTCTATACTTGTGGAAACAGGCTGCATTAAAGGAGAAAGCGAGGCGGTAATAAACCGTGTTGGCGACATTCCCGTTTTCACAGCACCCATGGAGGTTTTAAAAAACCTTACCGGTTATCTTTTAACGAGGGGACTTCTCTGTGCAATGCGCCGCCCTCCCCTATCTAAATTTGAGACAATAATAAAGGACGCACACCGCATTGTAATTTTAGAGGACGTTATGAACCCCACAAACGTAGGTGCAATTTTCCGTTCTGCTGCAGCAATGGGCATGGATGCGGTACTTCTTACACCGGGCTGTTCAAACCCCTTGTATCGCCGAAGTGCTCGTGTAAGTATGGGCACGGTTTTCCAGATCGATTGGACAATTCTCCCCTCATGGGATGAAGCTGTTCGTGAAAAGCTTAAGGCCATGGGCTTCAAAACTGTTGCAATGGCACTTTGCGACAACTCGATTTCCATTGACGACGAACAGCTTAAAGCCGAGGACATGCTTGCAATTATTTTAGGCACAGAGGGCGACGGGCTCCGTGAAAGCACCATTTCCGGATGTGACTACACGGTAAAAATACCAATGTATAATAATGTTGACTCATTAAACGTAGCAGCTGCAAGTGCGGTTGCATTTTATGAACTTAAAAAGCGCTGATTTTATCAGCGCTTTTATTAATTTATGCCTGCCTCCAGCATGTTCTCAATAAATATTCCGTAGCCTTTTGCAGGGTCATTGACCAGAACATGAGTAACAGCACCTATCAATTTTCCATTCTGAATTATGGGAGACCCACTCATCCCCTGTACAATCCCTCCTGTTTTTTCAATAAGCCTTTCATCGGTTACCTTTATCATAAAGCCTTTTGCCGGGTTTTTGCTGTTTTTTGAAACCTTAGTTATTTCAATCTCGTAATCTGATGAAAATTTTCCATCAAGGCTTGTCCGTATATATGCCTTACCCTTTTTTATTTCACTTTTGTGCCCCAAGGGCATACTTTCGCCATCAGGAATGGTTTTAACAGACCCGAATATTCCTTCCTTTTCGTTTTTTGTAATGTTGCCCAATATTTTTGCATCGGGCAGAAAGGCACCCTTCAACTCTCCGGGGGTCCCCTTCTCGCCTTTTTTTATGTCTGCTATGGCACATTTTTCAACAGAGCCTTCACGCACAGAAAACTTAACCCCTGTATCCGCATCTGATACACCATGCCCCAAGGCGCCATAGGTCATAGTTTCGGGGTCAACAAAAGTGAGGGTTCCTACCCCCGCGGTACTGTCACGCACCCATAGCCCTATTCTTTTCACATTGTCGTATTCCGACATTTCGGGCATAACAGCAATTTCTCTTTTTTCTTCACCTGATACCACTCCTAAGGTAACTGCATTTTCGCTATTTGCTATTGCTTTTGAAAATTCATTGGGAGTTCCCGCCTTTTTACCATTCAAAGAAACAATCACATCGCCTTCCTTTATGCCTGCAGCTTCCGCAGGGGATTTTTTATTTTCGTTGACCCTGCCAACAGCTACAACCACCAATCCGTCGGAATAAAGCCTTATACCGATGGGCGTGCCCCCTACAATTACCTCCTCATTGTCAATCACCTTTATATTCACTTTTTTGCAGGGTATGCCCAATACCGAAAGCGATGCTTCATAGCTTCCCACATTTCTGGGTATTATCGCATTTTTTGATGCTTCAATGGGCTGGTCGGCAAAGCTGATGCGGGCTATTCCGTCGTAGGTCCAGTTACGATCCTTGTAAAGCACAAAGCTGTCGGGCAAATTTGCATATCCCACTGCCAGGCTCAGCACAAATAAAGCAAGAAAAACAAGACTTATAATTCGTTTCTTTCGCATACAAAAACCCCTTTATCATGGTATGTATTCTTCTAAAGATAAAAAGGTGTAGCCTGCTTCTCGAGCTGAATCGATAATTGAACCCAAAGCCTCGGCATTATCTCGGCTTACGGCATGTAAAAGTATTACACAGCCCGGATGAAGATTATCCATAGTTTTTTTGTAAGCATAATCCTTGCCTCGTTGCTTGTCACGGTACCAATCGTCGTAGGCAAATGACCAGAACACGTTGGTGTACCCTAAATTGGCTGTTACGGCAAGGGTTTTTTCGCTGTAGGCTCCCTCAGGAGCACGCAAAAACTGCATATGTTGATTATATTTTTTGTAAAACGCCCTATCAAGGCTTAAAACTTCTTCTTCAAGCTGTTCTTTATCTTTAATTTCCGGCAGGCATGGATGATTCATTGTATGGTTTCCCACAATGTGCCCCTCGTTGACCATTCTGTCAACAAGCTCTTCCTCGGTTTTAAAATAATCTCCTGTTATAAAAAAGGTGGCCGTAACGCCCTTGTCTTTTAATGTATCAAGTATTTTTGCTGTCTGCCCGTTTTCATAGCCCTCATCGAAAGTCAGGTATAAATATTTTTGCTCTTCTGCGCCAAGATATATACATCCGTATTTATCCATTGTTGTTTTTTGCTTTTCCGTAAACTCGGGCCTTTCGGGTGCGCGCCGCCTCATTCCCCAGCTTTCTTTTTCTTCTGAAACAATGCTTTCTCCAACTGTTTCCAAGGTTTCAGCATCTTTTACACAGCCCGATAAAACAAAAACTAAAATTAAAACAAATATTTTAAACAAAAAAACCACCCCGTATAATAATACGGAGTGGTTTGCATTTTTATTCTTAATTTTTTTACTTGGAGCTGTCCTTCCACCATGCCCAGATTGTAGGAGCAACGAAGAGAGAGGAGTAAGCACCGCAAACGATACCAACAATGATGGGAAGAGCAAATTCCTGAATGGAAGATACACCCAATACAAAGAGGGCACCGATTGTGAAAAGTGTTGTAAGAGAAGAATAAAGTGTTCTTGTATAGCTTGTTGTAATAGCATTGTTTGCCTTAACAGCACCTGTAGCCTTCTTACCAAGCATTCTGTTGTTTTCACGAACACGGTCGAATACAATAATGGTTGCGTTGATAGAATAACCAATGATTGTAAGAACTGCAGCAACAAAGCTTGTGTTCATTGTGAGCTGGAAGAGAGAGTAGAAGCCGAACATAAGAATTACGTCATGTGCAAGAGCTATAACTGCACAAACGCCACTCTTAAAGTCGAAACGAATGCTGATGTATACAAGCATAAGCACAATAGCAATAAGCACTGCGAGGAATGTGTCGCCGATAAGTCTTGCAGAAGTTGTTGCAGAAACCTTGTCGATGCTGATAGCAGCCTTAACAAGACCCTTAACCTCTTCAACTTCTTCGCCTTCAACTACTGCATCTGTAGCAGCTTCTTCTACAACATCTGTAGCTACTTCTTCAACTACTGCAGTTGCATCTGTAGCATCGAGAGAAACCTCTTCGCCATTGAAGTAAGCAAGGAGGCCGTCAACAACCAGTTCAGTTTCTTCGTTTGTAAGCTCGCTTGCCTTGATGAATACGCCATCTGCACCAATAGCCTGTACCTGAACGGATGCGTCTGCCTTGGCACCTGTTACAATAGCCATAACGTCTGCTTCAAGTGCACCATCATATGCGAAGCCTTCGGGCATATGTTCAATTTCAAATGTTGTACCACTTGTAAAGTCGATACCAAGGTTAAAACCAAAAATTGCCATCGACAGAATGGAAACAACTACGAGGACAGCTGAAATTGAAAGAAAAACTTTTCTGTAAGCACAAGGATTCTTAAACATCATTACGCATCCCTCCTTTTAGAAGCACCGTAAACCCACGGATTTTTGATACCAAAGCCTACCATAATCTTGAGGAGGAGCTTTGTAAGGAAAATAGCTGTAACAAGGCTGACTGCAACACCAATACCAAGTGTGATTGCAAAGCCCTTGATTGTGCCTGTACCTAAGAAATAGAGAACCGCACAAGTGATAAGTGTTGTAATGTTAGAGTCGATAATAGCAGTTAAAGCTCTCTTGAAGCCGCTATCTACGCTTGCGCCAACGCTCTTACCGCAGTTGAGCTCGTCCTTAATTCTTTCGAAAATAACAACGTTTGCGTCAACAGCCATACCGATAGAAAGGATAACACCTGCGATACCGGGCAGTGTGAGAGTTACTCTGTAGCCGTCTTCTACGAAGAAGCCTGCCATGATAAGGCAAACGATGGAGATGTATGCTACAAGTGCAACGTCAGCAACCAAGCCGGGCAAACGGTAAACTAAGATCATGAAGATCATAACGAGAATAACACCGATTAAAGCTGCAAAGAGAGATGTTTCGAGTGCTTCCTGACCAAGTGTGGGGCCAACTGCACGGAGCTCTGTGTCCTTCAGAGAGAAGGGAAGTCGACCGGAGTTGATAACGTCTGCAAGCTCCTTAGCAGAATCCTTATCGAATTCGCCTGTGATAATGCAGCTGTCAGAATCGATAACATTCTCTACAGTGGGCCAGGAATAGGGCATGCCGTCAAGTGCGATAATAATTACGTTACCGCCTTCTGCTGTACGTGCAATAGCCTGTTCTGTTGCACTCTTAAACGCAGCGCGACCTTCACTTGTAAGAGAAAGTGTTACATAGTGACCCTGTTTGCCGAATTCGTCCACAGGACCATATGTAGCTGTTGCAGACTGTACGTATGTTTCTGTACCGTCCATTACAACGTTACCGTCGATATCCATAAACTGAAGAGCAGCTGTCTGTCCGATGTAGCTTACTGCTTCGTTAGGATCGTCAATGTTGGGAATTTCAACACGGATGCCGTAGTCGCCCTGACGGGAAACTGTAGCTTCTGTTTCGCCCATGCTTGTAAGTCTTACACGGATAATGTTTTCTGCGGAAGCAACGTCTTCTTCGCTTACTGTGCTGAGGTCTTCAACATCAGGCTCGAATACGATTACACTACCGCCTACCAAGTCAAGTCCCTGCTTAACGCCGAATTCGGGGTCAAGAACACCGGGAACTCTGAAACTGCCGATGGAAACATCGCCGAATACAACTACTGCCATAGTTACGATGAGAACCATCACCAGTGCAAATGAAATAATATTCTTTGCTTTCATCTGGATTTTCCTCCTTATTATTTTATGTTATAAAACAACCAAATTATATTATATAAATTTAAGAGTGTTTAGTCAACACTTTTTTCAACTTTATTCTTCGTCAAGAGCCTCTCTTGCTTTAATTGCAATTGCACATTCCACTCTCTTCTTTTCCATTTCGCAGGCAAGAAGATAGGGCTTATTAATGTCCTTATTCATGCTGATTGCATTTGCAGCACAACCGCCTGAGCAGTAAAAGCGTGCCCAGCAATCACCACAGGGCTCTTTTGTGTAGATGTTGCTCTTTACAAAAACATCTCTTATATCTTTATCAACCACGCCTTCAAACACATCGCCCATTTTGTACTTGGGGTCGTTTACAAACTGATGGCAGGGATAAATGTCGCCCGAGGGGGTAACCGCTGCATATTCGTGACCTGCACCACAGCCTGAAAGCATTTTGTATGCGCAGGGGCTTTCGTGCAAATCTATCATATAGTGGAAGAAGTTGAACCACTTGCCGTTCTTTCTTGCTTCAAGAATTCTTTCTGCAAGACGGTCATATTCTTCAAAGATGCGGGGCAAGTCCTCTTTTCTGAGAGCATAGTCCTCACTCTCCTGTGCAACAACAGGCTCAACGCTTATCTGCTCAAAGCCCAGCTCTGCCAGGTGCATAACGTCCTCGGAAAAGTCGAGGTTGTCACGTGTGAAGGTGCCGCGCACATAGTAGTTTTCCTGATTGCGGCTTTCTGCCACCTTTATAAACTTGTTTACGATAGAGTCGTAGCTGCCGGAGCCGTCAACTCTTACTCTTACCTTATCGTGAACTTCCTTTCTGCCGTCAATGGAAAGAACAATGTTACCCATGTTTTCATTGATATATTCCATTTTCTTATCGTCGAGCAGAATGCCGTTTGTTGTGATGGTGAAGCGGAAGTTTTTACCGTGCTTCTCACCTTCAGCCTTTGCATACTCTGTAATTTCCTTAACAACCTCAAAGTTCATTAAGGGCTCGCCACCGAAATAGTCAATTTCGATATTTCGTCTTGCGCCGCTTTCCTTTATTACAAAGTCGATTGCCTTCTTACCTACCTCTGCGCTCATAATTTCGCGCTTGCCCATGTATTCGCCACCGTGCGCAAAGCAGTAACGACAACGAAGGTTGCAGTCATGTGCAATGTGCAAGCAAAGCGCCTTTATAACAGACTTTTTTTCCTTATGTGAAACAAGTGCCTTGTAAATATCCTTTGTGAAAAGCTGATTGTTTTCCTTCAGCTCATTTAATTCAGCCACAGCCTCCATGCACTTTTCGTCGGCGCAGTTTTCTTTTTTAGCTTTCTCAAGGTCAAAGTTGCCATCAATGTCAAAAAAGTCAAGCATGCGATATGAAATATCGTCCAGGATATGAACAGTGCCGCTGCAAACGTCCAGTGCACACTTCACACCTAATGTGTCAAACTTATGTACCATAATTACATCTCCTATACAACATAAAATCTCAGGAAAAATCCTGAGATTTTATAATCGTTTAAATTGTGCTTAAAGAGCATTTCCAAGCAATCGGATTATCTGCCTCTTTTGCCTTTCTTTTCGCACTTCTGGTTAGCTACTGTACAAGATGTCTTGCAAGCGCTCTGACAGGATGTCTGGCATTCGCCGCAGCCACCGTTTTCAACGCTCTTAGAAAGATTAGCTTCATTTAATGTCTTAACGTGCTTCATAACAATGTCCTCCTTAAATCGGAATACTCCGAATATAGTATTTGTTGTATTATAGCACACTTTTTGCCTCATTGCAACATTTTTTTGTAATCTTCCCCAAGTTTTAATGCTTAAGGTTTATGCCCACCACACCGCCTGCAACCCCGAGGGCAACGCAGTATATAATGTTCATAAGCACACTCTTTGTAAATTCAATGCCTCCAAAAAGAATGTATCCTAAGGCATATACCAAGAACATGTACAAGCCTCCGGCAAGCCCTCCTGTTATAAAACCACGCTTTTTAGCCTTTGCCGCACTAAAGAGCCCTGCCATAAACACAGAAAAATAATTAAGTGCATAAACCGATGGGGTAACAGCCTCCTCGCTTATGGGCGTGTAGCATATTACAACCGCCAGAATTCCCATCAATATTACAGTAATCAGAAATGCAGTAAGAACCGTTTTCATAATTCTGCCCAGATTGAAAAGAACGTTTTTTTCGCTGCTTACTTCCATTTTCGTCACCTCTTTTTTACTTTAATATATTCAAAGGGTAACAATAAATTCCTCCGCTATGGAAAATAAATTTTTTAAAGATACATTTTCATTATACAAATAGTCGCAAAGGCGTATTGCCTCATTAATATCGGGCGAAAAATTTTCAATTTCCTTTTTTCTTTTGCCCACCGCAACCCCTACGTTATACATTCTGCAGTTAAAATCATTGCTGTAGACTTCCGTTACATAATAAGTATAAACCTCTTTTGTTGCACCCTTAATTAATTGCAATTCCTTTTTGTATGTCATAGCCATACCTCCTTTTGAGGTCAGTATAGTTTTAATTCCCGCCAAAGTAAACGGACAGATTTTCCGCTTTTTTATTTTCCAGTTTTTTCCTTGCTTTTCCTGTGTTTTTCAGCCGTTTTCTGCATCTTTCCTTAACATTTTTGTAACTTTTTATATTTTTGCACGTTAAAAACTCTATATTTACGCCATTTTATTTGTCGCACTAACAAAAAAGAAGGAACTTAAAATGTTCCTTCTTTTTTGTGTTATTCAGCTATATCAACTTCCTGAATTATGGGAAGTATCATAGGTTTACGCTTCGTTTTTTCGTAAATAAACTCGCCCAGTGATGCCTTAAGATTTGTTTTGATTGCTGCCCAGTCATTATTTTTAGAGCGGAGAGTGTCGTTAATGCTGTCAAGGGCAACCTGCCTTAAAGCTTCCATAAGGTCTTCGTTTTCACGCACATATACAAAACCGCGTGATATAATGTCGGGCCCTGCAACGAGCTTTTTCTTCTGGGTAAGGGTTATGGATGCAATTATAATGCCGTACTGAGAAAGGTTCTTTCTGTCACGAAGCACAATGTTGCCTACATCGCCTACACCGTAACCGTCTACAAGCACCTTACCTGCAGGCACGCTACCGTTAACTTTACCCTCTTCCCTATCAAGCTCAAGCACCTGACCGTTTTCAAGGCGGAAAATGTTTTCATCGGGGATGCCCATGCTTAACGCAATTTCCGAATGCTTCAGAAGATGACGATGCTCGCCGTGTACGGGAATGAAGAACTTAGGTTTTGTGAGCCCCATGATAATTTTAAGCTCTTCTCTGCAGGCGTGACCCGAAACATGTACCTCCATAAGTGACTGATGTATAACTGTTGCGCCCTTTCGGTAAAGCTCGTTTATAACATTTGAAACGGGCTTTTCATTACCGGGAATGGGGCTTGCAGAAATAATTACAAGGTCATCCTTTGTAATTTCCACCTTCTTGTGGTCAGAAAATGCCATCCTTGTAAGAGCGCTCATAGGCTCACCCTGGCTGCCGGTTGTTATGATAACAATCTGATGGTTGTTGTATTTTCTTACCTCGTCAAGAGAAATGAGTGTTCCCTTGGGAATTTCAAGATAGCCTAAATTGGTGGCAACCTCAATCATGTTAATCATGCTTCTGCCGGAAACTGCAACCTTACGGTTGTGCTTTACTGCAGCCGCAATAATCTGGTTAACTCTGTCAACATTACTTGCAAAGGTTGCAACTATAATTCTCTTTTTGGTGCTCTCAAAAATGCTGTCGAACTTTTCGCCAACTGTTCTTTCACTCATTGTATAGCCCGGGCGCTCAGCATTTGTGGAGTCGCTCATGAGAGCAAGCACCCCCTGAGTGCCAAGCTGACCAAAGCGGGCAAGGTCAATCATTGTGCCCTGAATAGGTGTGCAGTCGATTTTAAAGTCGCCTGTGTGCACAATAACACCTGCCGGAGTTTTTATTGCAACGCCTGCCGCATCCGAAATTGAATGGTTAACCCTTAAAAATTCAACGCTGAAGTTTTTAGAAATGTTCACAACATCGCCTGCATTAACCCTGTTAAGCTTCGACACGGATAATCTGCCGAACTCCTTCAGCTTCTGTTCTATGAGACCTATCGCCATTCTTGTACCGTACACAGGAACGTTGATTTCATTCAAAAAATACGGTATACAACCGATATGGTCCTCGTGACCATGTGTGATGAACAGTGCTTTCACCTTGTCCTGATTCTTTATCAGATAGGTGATGTCCGGAATCACCGCATCAACACCGGGCATATCCTCGTCGGGGAAGGCCATGCCGCAGTCGAGTACGATTATTTCGTTGCCATACTCGAATACGGTAAGGTTCTTACCGATTTCCCCAAGGCCGCCGAGAGGAATTATCTTTATTTTATTTTTCTTTGCCATAATAGCCTCCAATCTTATTTAATGCCGCTCATCAAATCTACACAAGTATATCATTCTTTTGAAGAAAAGTCAACGCTACTTTACATCATATACCCCATATAGAAAAGTATTCCATATTTTAATGCATCTAAACAAAAAAAGCTGAGTGTTTCCACTCAGCTTTCAAATTATTCAGTAAACTGACCGTTATAAAGACCTGCGTACATTCCGTTAAGCGCCAGGAGTTCTTCATGAGTACCCTCTTCCTGCACCATACCATCATTGATAACAACAATTTTGTCTGCGTTCTTGATTGTGGAAAGACGATGGGCAATAACAAAGCAGGTTCTGCCGTACATGAGGTTTTTCATAGCCTCCTGAATTTTAATTTCTGTTCTTGTGTCAACAGAGGATGTGGCTTCGTCTAAGATTAAAATTTCGGGGTCTGCAATCATAGCACGGGCAATAGAAAGAAGCTGCCTCTGACCAACACTTACGTTTGACGCATCGTCTGTTAAAACAGTGTCGTAGCCTTCGGGCAAGCGTTCAATAAATTCGTGACAGTTTGCTAAATCTGCCGCATACATTACTTCTTCGTCGCTTGCATCAAGGTTTCCGTAACGAATGTTTTCTCTTACGGAGACTGAGAACATATGTGTGTCCTGAAGTACGATGGCTATTTTTGCTCTTACAGAATCCTTTTTAACGTTCTGTATGTTTGTGCCGTCAATTAAAATTTCGCCGCGGTTTACATCGTAAAAGCGTGTTAAAAGGTTAACAATGGTTGTTTTGCCTGCACCTGTGGGGCCAACGAAGGCAATTGTCTGTCCCGGTTTTGCCTCGATGGAAACATTCTTAAGAATAAGGCGTTTTTCGTCGTAGCCGAAGTCAATATCCTTAACCTCAACATGACCTTCAATGTGGCCAAGCTCAACGTGGTTTTCCTCACCAACATATTCGTTGGGTTCATCCATAACCTCGAATACTCTTTCCGCACCTGCAAGAGCCGACTGGATAGTTGCAAAAAGGTTTGCAATTTCGTTAATGGGACGGGAAAACTGTGTTGAGCAGGAAAGGAATACAACTATGTCGCCAACCTCCAAGGGCTCAATGCCGAAAATTGTAACAACAGCTAAAATACCGCCAACGAAAGCCGTAACCGCGTAGTTAAGGTTAGAGAACATGTTCATTATAGGCCCAACACTGCCCGAAATAACCTGTGCTCTCACTGCGTTTTCATAATATTTGCGGTTCTTTTTTTCAAATTCTTCACAAATTTCGTCTTCACGGCAGAAAACCTTTACCGCATACTGACCCGAAACTGTTTCTTCAATGTGACCGTTTAAGTCACCCAAAGCTGCCTGCTGTCCTTTATAGAAGCGCGAGGTGTACTTTGCAATTTTCTTTGTTATAAAAAGCATAAGGGGTACAAGCACCAATGTAACAAGAGTTAAGGGAATGCTTATGTAAAGCATCATGCAGAAGGTGCCTACAAGCATTATAACGCCGGAAACAATCTGTGCAACAGAAGTAGACAAGGTCTGATTCAAGGTGTCTACGTCATTTGTCATGCGGCTCATTAATTCGCCATGGGTTCTTTTGTCGAAATATGCAATGGAAAGCTTCTCCATTTTGGCAAAAAGCTCCATACGTATTTTCTGTACGGTTTTCTGGCTTATTATGGCAAGAAGAACGCTTTGCAAACCCTGTGCAGCTGCACTTACAAGGTACAAGCAAACCAGAAGCGCAAGGTTTCTTAAAATAAAATTAAAATCAATTACAGGCGCTGCAATTGCATTTATAACAGGCTTCTGAAGATAGGTGCCTGCCAGGGAGGAAAGTGTCTGGAACACAACCAGCAGCATTACTATAATAATTGCCGCTTTAAAGCTACCAAGGTAACCGATAACGCGAAAAAGCGTGCCTTTTGCATTTTTAGCTTTTTCAGTAGGTCTCATTCCCGGGCCACCGGGTCTGCCTCCGGGTCCACCCGGACCGCCGGGCCTTCCCATAGGACCGCGAGGTTCTGCTCTCATTCTTCCTCACCTCTTTCCATCTGTGAATAGTAAATTTCCTGATATACTGCATTGTCTGCCATAAGAGAATCATGAGTACCCATTCCCACAATTTCGCCGTTTTCCATAACGAGAATTTTGTCGGCATCTCTTACAGCTGAAATTCTCTGTGCAATAAGAATAAGTGTGCTCTCGCCCATTTCCTCACGAAGAGTTTTTCTTATCTTTCCCTCGGTTGCAGTGTCAACCGCACTTGTAGAGTCATCGAAAATAAGAATTTTAGGTTTCTTTATAAGTGCACGGGCAATTGAAAGCCTCTGCTTCTGACCACCTGAGAAGTTAACACCTCTCTGACCAAGAACTGCATCGTAGCCATCAGGGTTTTTAGAAATAAACTCCGCAGCCTGTGCTCTTTCAGCCGCTTCCTGAATTTCTTCCATCGTTGCGTCGTCCTTACCCCAGCGAAGATTGTCGGAAATGGTACCCGTAAAGAGAATAACGCTCTGTAACACCATGCCTATGCCTTCACGGAGTGTTTCAATGTCGTAATTTCTTACGTCTGTTCCGTCAACCAATACCTGACCTGCGGTTACATCGTAAAGACGAGGTATAAGATTAACCAAAGTAGATTTACCCGAGCCTGTTGAGCCTAAAATAGCCAGTGTTTCGCCGGGCTCAACCTTAAAGGAAATGTTCTTTAAAACATCTTCACCGCCTGCACCACGATAACGGAAGGAGACGTTTTTAAATTCAACGCTGCCCTTTTCAACCTTAGCTGTTCTGGGCGCCTTGGGGTTTGTAATGTCAACCTTTTCGTCCAATACTTCGCTTATTCTTGCAGCAGATGCCGATGCACGGGAAATTGACATGAACATCATGCTCATCATCATGATAGATGAAAGAATTCTTGTTGCATACATAATAAACGCCGAAACGTCGCCAACCTGCATATCGCCTGCGCCAACAAGGCGTGCCCCAAACCACATTATGGCTACAACAGAAATATTCATAACAATTGAAACACCGGGCATCATGAGTGCCATGAGCTTGTGTGCACGGATTGAAATGTCCACATAATCGTCGTTTGCTTCGCCGAAGCGCTTTGTTTCGTGCTCTGCACGGTTGTACGCCTTAACAACTCTTATACCTGTCAAGTTTTCCTGAATAACTGCATTAACCTTATCAAGCTTACCCTGAACAACCTTGAAGAGGGGAAATGTCTTTTTAATGTTGAAGGCAATAATGCCAACAATCAAGGGAATGGCAACAAGGAAAACAACAGCCAGCTGAGGCTGAAGCCTTACAGCGTAAATGATACCACCCACAAAAAGCATGGGCGAGCGCACCATCATACGAAGTGCCATGCCCACAATATTCTGAAGCATTACAACGTCGTTTGTTGTTCTTGTAACCAGACTTGCCGTTGAAAACTTGTCGATATTTGCAAAGGAAAACTCCTGTATTTTTTTGTAGATGTCGTCACGGAGCTTGTAACCGAAATACTGGCTTGCCTTGGTAGCAAAATAGCCGCAGCCTACGCCGCCTATCATGCCCACAACGGCAACACCCATCATTTCTATACCCTTTTCAAGTATGTACATATAGCCTGCGCCGCCACGTATGCCAACGTCTACAATGTCGCTCATAATGTCCGGCTGGCGAAGGTCGCAGAAAACCTCAAGTATCATGAGCACAGGCGCAAGTATAACCCATATCCATGCACCGTTAAGATATTTCAAATATCTTTTCATGCCTTTTCCTCCATTTCTAAAATATGTTTTAAACTGTCACGCTTTTTTGTAAGAAGCTGTTTGAAGCATTCCAGTTCTTCATTAGTAAAGTCTTCATATATTTTCTTTTCCATTTTTTCGACCGCTTCGTCGCACTTTTTCTGGACCTCGCGCCCCTTGTCGGTTATGTAAACCCTCATTATGCGAAGGTCATTTTCATCGCTGCGCCTTTCAATGAGCCCGTTTTTATCCATTGTCTGAAGCATAACGGTAACCGTTGCCGCCGTCAGATGCTCAAACCTTGCAATTTCAGACTGCTTGCAGCCGTCGTTATGCGACAAGTGCTTAAGTATGGGCGATTGCCCTTTACCAAGCCCAAACTGGCTGAACAGCTGATGAAATGTAGTAAAATGAAGCCTGTTAACCTCACGCACAAGCTTTTCAACCTCTCTCATTTTGCACCTCCCAATTTTAGTTAGCATGCTAATTTTAGCATACTAACTATTTTTTGTCAATCCCTATTGACAATTATGGTATAATTAGATTGTTGCAGTTACCTGCTCAAAGCAGCCTGCAACCCACAGGAGGAATTTTATGATACAAACAACTCTTTGCTACATTGAAAAGGAGCATAAATATCTTATGCTTCACCGTACAAAAAAAGAAAACGACATGAATAAAGATAAATGGATAGGAATAGGCGGAAAGCTTGAGGAAGGCGAAAGTGTGCTTGAATGCGTGCTTCGTGAGGCATACGAAGAAACGGGGCTTAAACTTATTAACCCCACATACCGCGGTGTTATCTACTTCCGCAACAGCTATTATTACGACGAGGACATGCACCTTTTCACCTGCAGCACATTTACAGGTGAAATAAAGGAATGTGATGAGGGCAATCTGGAATGGATTGATATAGACGATTTGTATGACCTTACCCTTTGGGAGGGCGACAAAATCTTTTTAGATGCCCTTCGCAGAAACGACCCGTTCTTTTACTTAACACTTAATTATGATAAGGACACCCTTCTGTCCCACGAAATGAAATACGGCGATGCATAAGCATCGCCGTCAGTTTTTATTTACTTTAAGTTTTTAACTTTTGCCTCGCACTTAGGTGTAATTGAATTAAAGCTTTCAACCCATATAACTTTAACGTAGCTTCCGCTATTTTTAAAGTCGACTGTTTTACTTTCTATTGCATTGAAAATCTGCACTTCTATCATGCTGTCATCGTCGTTATACAATGCAACAATGACCCTACCGCTTAACTCCCCTGTAAGAGACACCGTCAACGGGTCGGTTCCGCTCAAGGTTATTTCCGGTTCTGCAGGAGTTTCTATAGTCGGTTCAGAAACTGTTACCACACAGAATGCTGTATGATTCCCATCATTTGCTTTGGCAACAATCACTGCCGTACCAGTGCCAACGCCTACAACCATACCCGTGGAAGAAACCATTGCCACACCTTCATTTGTACTTGACCATGTAACCGACTTATCTGTCGCATTTGAAGGGGCAACAGTGGCATTAATTTGTTCAAAACCACCTATAGAAAGGGCTATGTTCTGTTTGTCAAGGCTTATTCCGGTTGCGCCAATTACCGGAGGCTTCACTACCACACTACACGTTGCAGTCCAAATTGCTCCATAACTACCATGAGCTATAGCTTCAACCTCTGTTGTTCCATAACCAACAGCTGTTATACTTGCAGTATTATCCCTATTGTCAACAACCTTTACAACGTTTTCATTGCCCGAAATCCATTCAACAATTTCTTCACAATAATCAGGCTCAATTTCCACCTCAAGAATTGCTTCATCGCCGAGGGCTAAGTCCAATGCAGTTTTATTGATTGTAATACTGCTTATTCCGGGATATTCAACACGAACATCTGAAACTCGCAAAGCCCCTACATCAGCGCCCATATTGTCAAAAACAACTATACTGTCAAGGTTCTCTACATCAGTATTTCTGAACGCTAAAGCTTCCATTTGCGCCACTATTGAATAATTTTCGTCATATACAACGACATCCCATACCTTGTTAATGTTGTCAATGGTCATTGAAACAATATATGTTTCATCACTTGAAATGTCGCCTGCCTCTACCGTTTTATTGCCGTCACGGAAATACAATTTAGAAGGTTCAAATCTGATGTACGCACTACTTCCAACTAAATAATTTGCGCCCGAAAGAACAGCATCTTTATTTGCAATAGCAATGTATGCATCTCTTTGGCTATTTGTTTTTACAGCATAAGAAACGCTGGCAACATTTTTAACAACTCCGGGGAGTTCATAAATTGCACTCTCCTTTTGTCCGTCAGAGCTCAAACAAACGCCATCAGCAGTAACCCTCACTACACACTGCGCACTAAAGCTCCCATCATCTGTAATTGCAACAATTATTGCTTCTCCGAAATCTACAGCCGTTACAACACCATCGTTTACTTCTGCAACGGAAGTATTAGTTGACCTCCATGTAATATTTTTATTTGTGGCATTTTCAGGTGCAATTGTTGCCGTAATTTCCGTGCTCCAATCTCTGTCGAAATCTAATATCACACTCGTCTTATCAAGGCTTATTCCGGTTACCGGAACAGTTGCAGCCTTTACCGTAACAACACATTCTGCACTATAACCTCCGTCTTCGGTTGTAACAGTAATTGTTGCGCTACCTGCACTTACTGCAGTAACAATACCATCTTCAACTGTTGCAACCGCTTCATTTGACGATTCCCACGCAAAAGCTTGATTTGTCGCATTTACAGGTTCTATCATTGCAACAAGCACATCTTCTTCCCCCTCTGTAAGAGAAATCGTTGTCTTGTCAAAAACCACCCCCACAACATCAACAACTATTTCCTTAAAGGTTGCCGTAAGAACAGAACTCTTTTCTAATACAAACTCTTCAGTTTCAATTTTTCTGCCATTAAGATGTATTGATTCTAACTCATATCCATAGTCTGGAACAACGTCAATTAAAACAGTTGTTCCGGATTGAGCGAACGTATGACTTGTAAAGATCTTACCATTTTCGCTTTCATCAATTTCAACAGAATAAAACGGAATGTCTTTTACCCAGGTACACTCTATAACGCTGTCGCATGAAATGATAAAATAGTTTTCTGCAAGTTCTGTTCCGTTAACAAAAATCTTACCTACACTATATCCTTCATTTGCAATGGGCGTTATAACAACAATTTCTCCAGATTTTGCAACCTTTTTATTAACATTGAGTTCTCCACCATCGCTTTGAACCAGTGTAACATTGTAGCTCTTTTCTTTATATTCTGCGCTGATCACATTATTGCCGGTTACAACAAAGCTGTTCCCTGCAATTTTTTCTCCGTCAACAAATATGCTATCTAATTCAAATCCCTCATCTGGCGTAATCGTTACTGTAATTGTCTCTCCGATTTTAGCTTCTGTTTTGTCCACGGATATAGTGCCGCTACCATTCGGATCTGTTACCATTGTGAAAATTGGCTGTTCATCCGGTTCAAATACAGCTCTGATTTTTGTGTCGGTGTATATACTTAAATCTTCAAGAGAACCTAACAGGGTATTATTTGCATAAACATATGCCAAATGATATCCAATTTCAGGCTTGATTGCAATATCTATCGTGTCTCCCCTCAGAACACGGTCTTGACTTACAATCACACTGCCGTTTTCTGTAGGTTTAACCGTTACAAAGTAAAAATCAGTTGTGTTGTACATCTCAGGATATTTGCCTTCTTCAAGTAGCCACAATGTTCCGCCGTTCTCATAACTTTCAATACTTGAGAAAGGCGTACAAACACGAGTTTGGTTTGATACTTTTTTAATGTTTGTTTTTGTATAAGATGTTCCGGTCCCATTCGTATAACTACCGGTATTTTTAGTAGTGCTCATATAATAGTTAAAACTTGCAGGAGTCAAACCTTTGTCATTCGCCACAATATATCCTGTTTTTTCATAGTCGGTTTCCATTTGAGAACTGTTTGTTATTGCAGTGTGGCTCTTATTAGCAGACATACAGTTGCTTATCATTCCGCCACTCTCGTTGATGCCAGTAATTCCACCCACATATGAGCCAAACATACCTTCCCCTTTAAGGACAGCATCAGTCGACACGCAATGTGTTACCTTTCCTTTATTACATGCAGCAACACCACCTATCACCGGCCATGCATAAGGGTCTGTTTTGATGCTTATATTACATCCGTCACTAAGGCAGTCATTTGCAATACCAGTGCTATTATATATCTCTCCCACTATACCGCCTGCAGTGTAAGTTCCAGAGTCAGTATTTCCAGTTATTTCGACACTTAACGCCTGACAATTTTTCACAACACTATCATCATAGAGTATACCTGCAATACCGCCTGCCCAAACACCAGTTGCCATATCGCAATCAATTTTCAAACTGACTACAGTACATCCGTTTATCGTGGTGCTTTCACAACTACCCACTATGCCTCCACAGTATAAAACTTTACCATCATATATTTGGATATTATTTTCCGATGACAAAGAATTCATATTTACATATATATTTGCTATATCACAATCTATTGCTCTACCACATAAAACACCAACGCTGGTATCGGTTTGAGTTGATGTAACAAAAGGTGAAATAATTTTAATATTTTTAATTGTTGCACCTTCACATTCACCGAAAAGACCTGCTACATAGTCCGGATACTCATCATTTCCGACAACATTTAATTTAAGATTTGTTATTGAATGGTTTTTGCCATCAAAGTTTCCCTTAAACACAGCTTTTTTTTCATATCCTATCGGAATCCAGGAAGCATTATTTTGCATGTTTATATGTTCCCCAAGTTCAAAATACATGCCTTCGTAAGTTTCACCATTTGCAACATCGATAGAAAGCTTTGCTAATTGACCAAGTGTTTCGATCATATAGGGCGATTCTTTTGTACCTTCGCCCGATGCAAAAGAGTCAGCAATATCTCCGGTCCATTTTGTTCGAAGCCAAGTCGCGACTACATTATGGCTGTTTTCTGAATTAAAGTCTAAATACAATTTATTTGTATATGCCCCTTGACCTGTAGAGTTTTTGCCCCAGCCTGAGAAAATATAACCAACCTTTGCTGGTGTTATCTCATTAGAAATATCAATTGTCACACCATATGGTGAATACTCCATTTCATTAAGGTTTATCTGATACTCTACCTTAGTTGCAGCACCTGAGCCACCATTTAAATTGCGGTTTACAACAACCGTATACTCTGTTTTATGCCAGATAGCATACCATGTTGCATCATTTTCCACTGTCGCATATTCTCCCACAACATAATTAGGTGTTATCGCATTTTTGTCAGTGCTCCAACCAAGGAACACATAACCATCTCTGGAGGGAATTTCAGTATTTAGAATATGCTTTCCGTAGGGAATCTTTTGTGTTACAGTGTCTACCTCTCCACCATTTGCATTAAGCGTAATATCGACATATTTCCCATACGAATACACTTTTATCTCGTTTTTTGACACAACGCTTATAACGCCATCATTTTGGGCATCATTTGCATCACGCATATATACATATATGGTTTCTTCTCCAAAAAAATCGCCTTTTGCAGATACTGTTAGTTTATTTTCATATAATTCAACATTTATTCCGCGACCCTTGCTGTGTGTAAAATAATAATCTCCATCGTAAACTCCCGTTACGTTTAAAGTTATGGTTTCGCTTTTATTTGTTTCGTAGTCCAGATGTATTATGCTTTTTGAAATAGTTATCCGTGGTGGCAATGCTTGCCACACAGCATATAAAGTTACATCCGCATCAATCGAAAAACTATCTCCCGGTTGATAGCTTGCAACCGTAGCGGCAGAATTCGTTGACCACCCTAAAAATTTATAATGATTTCTGTATGGTTGCACAGAGCTTAATGCTATAGCCGTTCCATGTGTTTTTTGCTGACTTGGTGGTGCACCGCTGTCACCCCCATTATCATCATAGCTTATTGTGTACGACTTTTTGCTCCAATGTGCATATAACTCCCAATTCTGAGATACTGTAAATGATGATTTTGTTACATATGTTCCTCCGCTTGCTTTCGTATACCATCCATCAAACTGATAACCCGAAGGTGCAGTAGGAGTAGTCAAAGTCACCTGCTTTCCCTTTGGGACATTCAGCGTTTGTTTTAAAGGCGTGCCACCATTGCCATTTAGTGTTACCGAACAATACGTTATCGGTTCTGCGGTAACTTCACCGCCTACTCGCGATATTGTAAAAGTTTTGTAATTGCTGGTCGGAACGAAATTTCGCTTAGCTACACGACAGTTATAATACTCACTGTTCGGTGCATCACCGTTACAGTCTAATATGTACACACCTGTCGACGTAGGATTAATGCAAATACCGGAATGTCCATATCCGTTATCTTTTGTGCCATAATTGAAGCGAATTAAATCACCCGGCTTAACATGTTTGTTAATATTTTCAACAGTAAATGCATACGTACCAACATTTGTTGTGTTCACTACACTGTTTTCAGAATTTCTGAAAATATACCATTCTGCAAATGCACCAAACCCTGCACACGACTTTGCGTTTCTTGTAAGATTTGTTCCATAGCAATATGTTATGGGGAATTGGCTGGTAGTAACGTTTTCCCCAAACATATCTTTAAACCATTTCGTTTTAACAATTTCGCTTGTCAAGCAATAGCCGCAACCATGACCACTAGACTTGCTGCCACATTGACCGTTACGGTCAACATTAAAATATGTATTCCCTAACAAAGCATATAGCTCGTCAATTTTTTGCAAAATTGCTGCTTCATTTGATATAGCACCAACACTCGTCGGTATTATCGCCATAATCATGCAAACTGCAAGAAAAACACTTATTACCTTTTTCACTTCAACCACTCCTTGAATCTCCTAATTATCCCAAAATGGGATAATAAAAGTATACCAAAACGGTATACTAAAGTCAAGGGGTGATGCTAATGCGATTACGTGCGTTGCGAGAACAACGAAATATATCACAGCTCAAGCTGGCTCTTGATTTAAACATGAATCAAAACACAATCAGTCGCTATGAAACAGGCGTGCGTGAAGCTGATTATAGCACCCTTATCAAAATTGCTGATTATTTCAATGTATCAATCGACTATCTATTAGAAAGAACAGAAAATCCGGAATTTCACAAATAATACATCAATTAAAAAGCTGTTTACACTTTCATGTAAACAGCTTTTTATGTTAATTTACTTTATTAAGCTTTCAATAATTTTTGCGCAGCCTTCAATGCCGAACTTACTTGAGTCAAGGCACACATCGTAGCTGTCTGCAACACCCCAGCGCTTTGTGGAATAGAAGTTGTAGTAATTGCTTCTTTCCTTGTCAATTCTTCTGACTCTCTTTTCAGCCTTGCCGGGAAGGATGTCGTCGCGTTCAATTACCCTTTTCACTCTGTCTTCAAAGGGTGCAGAAATGAACACGTTTATAACATCGTCACGTTCACGGAGCACATAGTCGGCACATCTGCCTACGATAACACAGCTTTCACGCTCTGCAAGCTTCTTAATTGTCTGCATCTGTGCAAGGAAAACCTTGTGGTTAAGGGGCATTTCGCCATGGTCGTACTTGCCTGCAGTGAAAGAAAGGAATGCAGAAATGGGCTTTTCGTCAATCTTTTCAAACACTTCCTGACAAAGACCACTTTCCTTAGCCGCTTCAATCAGAAGCTCGCTGTTGTAGCATTTTACGCCTAAATCCTCAGCAATTTTCTGACCAATCATTCTACCGCCTGAGCCGTACTGACGACCGATTGTAATGATAAACTTTTTCATATTCCTACTCCTTTCACTTATTCAATTGCTTTTTTCTTTCTGTTTGCTTCCTTCGCACGAAGGTCTGCATTCAGAATTTTCTTTCTTATTCTCAGATGATTTGGTGTTACCTCAACAAGCTCATCATCTGCAATAAACTCTAAGCATTCCTCAAGGCTCATAACCTTGGGCGATGTAAGGCGAAGCGCTTCGTCGCTGCCTGCCGCACGCATGTTTGTTGCCTGCTTACGTTTGCACACGTTTACAACAATGTCTTCACCGCGGGCATTTTCGCCAACAACCATGCCTTCGTAAACCTCAACACCTGCACCAATGAACATTGTGCCTCTTTCCTGTGCATTGAAAAGACCGTAAGCAACGCTCTCACCTGTTTCGTAGGAAATAAGTGAGCCACGTGAGCGTGTGGAAATTTCGGTCTGTACATAAGGCTCGTAAGAATCAAACACGCTGTTTATAACGCCTGTACCCTTTGTTGCTGTAAGAAGCTCACCACGATAACCGATAAGCCCTCTTGAGGGAATTCTGAACTCAAGCTTTGTGTAGCCCTGAGCCGAGGGTGCCATGTTCGTCATGGTGCCGCGACGTAAGCCAATGCCTTCCATAACAACGCCTGTATATTCGTCGGGTACGTCAACTGTTAAAATTTCGATGGGCTCGCAAAGAACACCGTCTATTATTTTGTTAATTGTCTGCGGACGTGAAACCTGAAATTCGTAGCCCTGTCTGCGCATGTTTTCAATAAGCACGCTAAGGTGCAGTTCACCTCGTCCCGATACAATAAAGCTGTCGGGAGAGTCGGTTTCTTCAACCTTTAAGCTTATGTTGCTTTCAAGCTCCTTCATAAGCCTGTCACGAATATGGCGGCTTGTTACATAATCGCCGTCACGACCTGCAAAGGGAGAATTGTTAACAGAGAAAGTCATGGACAAAACGGGCTCATCTACTGCAACGAACTCCAAAGGCTCAACAACACCCTGCTCACAGATTGTGTCGCCTATGTTTATTTTTTCTATGCCGGAAATTGCAACAATTTCGCCTGCGCCTGCTTCGTCAACCGCTTCCTTTTTAACATCCTTATAGGTAAGAATTTTGGTTGCTCTTGCGTTGTAGGAGGCTTCGCCCTCCTTGCAGACTGTTATGGGCATGTTTGTTTTCACAACACCACGATTAATTCTGCCTACGGCTATTCTTCCCGTGAAGGGGTCGTAGTCAATGTTACTTACAAGCATCTGGAAGCTACCATCTCTGGTATCTTCAGGTGCAGGAATGTGCTTTACGATAATATCAAAGAGCACGCTTAAATCGTCGGGGTGCTTTTCGGGTGCAAGGCTTGCCCAGCCGTCACGGCCCGACACATACACAACGGGGGCATCCAGCTGTTCTTCTGTTGCATCAAGGTCAATGAATAAATCAAGCAGCTCGTCTGTTACCTCGTAGGGGCGTGCATTGGGTCTGTCGACCTTATTAATTACCATGATAGGGCAAAGGTTCAACGCCAATGCCTTTTTAAGAACAAATCTTGTCTGAGGCATGCAGCCTTCAAAAGCGTCTACCAACAAGAGCACACCGTCAACCATCTTAAGACCGCGTTCTACCTCGCCGCCAAAGTCTGCGTGACCGGGGGTGTCAAGAATGTTTATTTTAATGCCCTTATATTCCAAAGAGGTGTTCTTTGCTAAAATTGTAATACCTCTTTCCTTTTCCAAATCGTTTGAGTCCATTACTCTTTCGTCAACCTGCTCATTTTCACGGAAAACACCGCTCTGCTTGAGCATTGCATCAACAAGTGTTGTTTTGCCGTGGTCAACGTGAGCAATAATTGCTATATTCCGTATATTTTTAGGATCCGTCATATTATGTCTTCCTCTCGGGTTGTATAGATTTATTTTTCTGTTACAAAAGCGCTCCAGGTGTCTGCAAACTGTAAAAGCAAAAGCAGCGGACACTCTTTTGTTGCAACGCTCTTGTTGTCGTCAACGTATTGTCCGTCATGATAAATTATCGCCTGCACCTCTTCCTCGGAAAGGTGAATGTAAGGCAATGCAAGATAAAGGCTTCTCACAGGCACGGACAAATACGTGAGATTGTTGTTAAAGCTGTAGGGTACGCTTGCGCCGTAGCCAAACTGCTTTTGCCTTGCCGTGGGTTCGTTTTTGATATACTGAGGGTTGCCCGGCATACCAACCTTGCCAAGGTCATGAATAAGTGCCACTATAACACAGCTTTCATCGCTTATTGAAGGTGCTATTGCATGCTTTATTCTTATCATGTTTTCGCACACATTTACACTGTGCTCTAAAAGCCCCTGCTCTTTTGACAAGTGAAACCTTGTTGATGCAGGCGCTGTAAGGTATTCAGTTTCATTTTCCATAAAATTGATAAGGCGATCAAACTCAGCCTTTCTGTCTACAACGATTGACTTAAGTCTTTCGTATCGTTCCATTACTGTTGGCATAATATTTCTCCAATCACTTTCATTCAATTTATTATATAACGTTTTTCACTTCATTGCAACCTATTTTTCCCGTCCGTCAGCTTGAATATGACCACTTTTTGTGATATAATTACCTCTGTCAGGATGTGATAACATGAAACAAATTACAAAAATAGTTATAACCGGTGGACCCTGTGCAGGCAAAACAACAGCATTAGAACATATCCGCACTGTTTTTTCCGAGAAAGGTTATACGGTGGTTTTCATTCCCGAAACTGCAACGGAGCTTATATCCGGCGGCATAGCGCCATGGACCACTAATACAAATCAGAACTTTCAGCACTGTCTTTTAATGCTTCAATGCGAGAAGGAAACCTACTTTACCTGGGGTGCTGAGCGCCTTAAAGAAAACAGCAAGCTGCTTATTGTTTGCGATCGTGGCGCAATGGACAATAAGGCATACACCTACAACGACGAGTTTTCAAACATACTTAGCCTTATGAATACCACAGAGGACGCTCTTTTATCCCGCTACGATGCTGTTTTTCATCTTGTAACAGCTGCCAACGGCGCAGAAGATTTCTACACACTTTCCAATAACAATGCACGCTACGAAACGATTGAAGAGGCACGTGCACTGGACAAACGCCTTATAAATGCGTGGAAAAACCACCCACATCACGTTGTTATTGACAATTCTTCCGACTTTAAGGGCAAGCTTAACTGTCTTACAGACAAAATTTCAGAGTTCCTTGATAAATGATAAAAATGGAGAACTTTCGTTCTCCATTTTTATTTTTAAATCACTTCAATGCTCATTGTATTTGTACCGTTACGGCTTTCAATATCGTTATCAAAAAGCACAATTACAGTGTCGCCCTTCTTTACCAGACCTGCTGCAACTGCTTTTTCTCTTGCTTGCTTAATAATTTCTCTGGGTCTGTCCTTTCTGTCGCCCATAAGAGGAACAACTCCATAGTAAGCAGACAGGCTCTTATAAACCGCTTCGCTTGTAACAATGGCAACAATGGGAATTTCGGGACGAAAACGCGAAAGCTCGCGGATTGTGGTACCACCCTGAGAAACAGCAATAATTGCACTTGCATTGATTTCGGGCACAATTGACTGAACAGCATGGCATATAACCGACATATACGGATATTTTGTATCACGGACCTTATACTCGCTCTTATCCTTAAAACGAAGGTTCTGCTCCGCTTCGCGACAAATGCCCGAAAGTGCCTTAACGCTTTCCACGGGATACATACCTGCCGCACTTTCACCGGAGAGCATAACGCAGGTTGTGTTATCATAAACAGCATTTGCAACGTCGCTTATTTCTGCACGGGTGGGTCTTGCGTGTGTAATCATAGACTCCAGCATCTGTGTTGCAGTAATAACAATTTTTCCCTTTTCTGCACAGCGTCTTATAATTGTCTTCTGTGTTGCAGGAAGCTTTACATAAGGGATTTCAACACCCATATCTCCGCGGGCAACCATAACACCGTCGCTCACATCAATAATTTCGTCAAGATTATCAACACCGTCCTGGTTTTCTATTTTGGCAATAATTTCAACACCGCAATAGCCCAGACGTGTGATGAACTTTCTTATGTCCTTAACATCTTCTGCACATCTTACAAAAGATGCCGCAACGTACTGAATGCCTTGGGACAAACCGAACTTTATATCCTCCTCATCCTTTAAGGAGAGATACATCATTTCAACGTGATAGTCGGGGAAATTAAGGCTCTTTCTGTTGGAAAGTGCGCCTGTTCTTTCTGCACGGCAAAGGATATAGTCATCGCCTATTTCCATTACTGAAAATTCCATGTTTCCGTCGTCTGCAAGAATTACGTGAGGGTTACCTGTCTCCCAGCGATCTTTTACCTCGCTCTTTGTTTTGTACCATTCATCAATAAGCTTAGGGTATGAAATGTTTATTTTCTTTTCACAAGGAGCAGTGGTATCCGCTTCCTTTGTGAAAGCAAACAATTCTCCTCTTTCAATGGGCATTTTTCCGCCTTCAAACATGCCCACACGTACCTCAGGTCCCTTTGTGTCAAGAAGAAGGCCCACGCTTTTACCTTTTTCCGCGGCTACCTCTTTAACCAAGTCCATTCTCGCCTTTTGCTCTTCGTAAGTAGAATGGGAAAAGTTAAACCTTGCAACGTTCATACCGGCATCTATCATTTTTCCGATAATTTCCTTCGATTCGCTCGCAGGGCCTATAGTACATATAATTTTTGTTTTGCGCATTATGTCAGTCCTCCAGAATTTTTACGATACTTTCCTGTTCTCCACCGGTAACTTCTACCTTTCCGTCGTGGTGAATGTATACATCGGTCTCAGTTCTCACGCCAAATTTGCCCAGGTATATCCCCGGTTCAATGGAAAAGCCTGTGCAGGGCATAATTGTTCTCTCATCGTGAGTTTCAAAATTGTCAATATTTGCACCCATTGCGTGCACAGTAGCACCCGGACCTATGGAATGACCTGTTCTGTGCAGGAAATAGTCGCCGTAGCCTGCCTTTTTAATAAAGTTACGGCATGCATCATCAACGGCATAACCGGGAAGCTTTTCCCCTGCCTTTTCGGCGCTGTAGAGCAAATCGCAGGCAGCCAGTCTGCCACCCTTTGCAACATTGAAAACGTTTACATATTCATCAGGAATGCTTGAGCCGCAATAGCCCATCCAGGTAATGTCAGCATAAACGCTTTCGTCTGTTTTTTCTCGCGCCCAAAGGTCAATTAAAACAAGGTCGCCACGCTTTATTTCGCTACTTTTTGCCTTTGTGGGCTCATAGTGAGAATTTGAGCTGTTTTCGTTAACGCCTACAATTGCACGGTCGGTTGCATACATATTACGCCTGTCAAATTCCTGCATAATAAATTCCTGCACCATATACTCGTTTACAAATTCGCCGCTTCTGAGCTTTTCGCCGATATATTTAAAGGCTAAATCCTTAGTTTTCTGAACATTTTCAGCCGCATACATATGGCTTTTGTAATTTTCCTCGCTCCATACGGCAGTCAGAATTGTAAACATGTCCATGCTGGACACAACAGTCTTCCCCAGGCTTCGCACATAGTCCACAATACCGCCGTCTGCCCAGGACACAATGGGAATTGCACACAGGGGCGAATACTCCATTGCAACAGTATTATCGTTTTTAAGTAGCCTTTCAAGATTTTCAAAAAGCTCCTGCCATGTAACATACATTATTCTTTCACAAGGAAGGTTTTCGTATGCATTGCGGTCAATAATATGATAAACAACAACAGGCGAGCCACATTTTGGTATGTATACATAAGCTCTTCTTGTTGTAAACTTTTTGCCTATAATCTGGCACATTGCAGGGTTACTTCCACGGAAATCGCTTATCAGCCACGAATCAATGCCGTTTTGCTGCATGTGCATTTGAATTGAGTCAATATTTTTCAACACACAAATCACCTCATTCTAAGTATACACCAAACTTTAAAAAATTTCAATCGCAACATTTTCAAATTTTTCCTTTTTAAAAACACAATATAATGTATAAATAAATATTGCTTACACAAAAAAAATGTGTTATAATATAGTAGATTATAGTAAAATTTAAGTTTTTCGGGGGGATTTTACGTGTCAACAGGCAGAAAAAAACCTATTTCTATAACATTGGCGGCAGCCGTTGTTATATGTATTATAACTTTCATTTTAGGCTTTGTAATTTCATCCTTTGCATTTCTTGACTCAAGAATAGAAACTGCAAAGGAAAAGAACGCTGAACTTACACAGAGCATTTCAGAAAAAGAAATGGAAATTAAAGAGCTTAAAAAGGCTATGGAACAGAAAGATGAAAACAATATCCTTCTTGCAGAGCAGATTCAGACACATCTGGACACAATCGAAAAGCTCAACGGTGAAATTGCCAACCTCAAAAACGACGTAGATGTCATTTCCGAGGCAGCCATCAACGCAGAGGGCAGTACAAGCTCCTTCTTCCTTTCGTTTGCAACACTTACGCTTTCCCAGCAGCTTATCATGCTTGTACTTTTACTTGTTGTTCTTATCTTTATAATAAGCATAACTTGCTCAGTCATTGCTTCTAAATCTTCCGCAAAGGTTGGTAAGAAGGCAAAAAGAGCACATAGGGAAAAAGCTGTTGAAGCACCCGTTGAAGGCGCAGAAGCTGAAACAGAAGCAGAGATGGAATCCGACCCTGCAGTTGAAAACGAAACAGAAGAGGAACTGCCCCAAGCACCTGTTGAAGAGGTTTCCGAAGAGCCTACAATGCCTGTTTACGAAAAGAGTTTACCTGCCGTTGCGAAAGCTGTTGAGCTTTTGTACCGGAACAAGCTGGAAGATTCTATTTCCGATTTGGGTGGTTTTAAATTCGGAATCACAAACTTCGACGAAGTTCTTTTCGACAAGCGTCGTGCCAAGTCCTTTGGCAATGCAGAAAACGGCGACTTTGTGGCATTTATGTCTTCAACAGAAAGCTCCAAAAAGCTTTACATAATTCCTCGCAATCTCGTACTTTCCGATTCTACTGTTGCACTCCGCGGTGTTCTGGATTTGTTCAATCTTTCCAACGAAAACGGAGACAGTCTCACCTCCGGCACAATTCAGATTAGAAAAGTTCTTTCTCCTGCAGTTTTTGCCTGCGGTGACAGTGGCTGGGCCATCGAATCAAAGGGCGAAATTATCTCTATTTAAGCCAAGAATCCTCCGTATAAAACGGAGGATTTTTTTGTTGACAAATAGAATCTAAAGTATTATTATTAAAAGAAAGATTTTGAAAGGTCTGATATAAATGGATTACAAAAGAATTTTAACAATACAGGATATTTCCTGCGTAGGTCAATGCTCGCTGACAGTTGCGCTCCCTATAATTTCTGCCTGTGGTATTGAAACCGCGGTTCTCCCTTCAAGTGTGCTCTCAACTCACACAGGAGGCTTCTCGGGCTATACCTTCCGCGACTTAACCGACGACATCCCCTCAATTGAACAGCATTGGCAAAAAGAAAACATAAAATTCGACGCCCTTTACACAGGTTATCTTGGTTCTACACTCCAGATTGACATGGTTTCACACATTATGGACACATGCCTTAAGGAAGGCGCAAAAACAATTGTTGACCCTGCAATGGCAGACAACGGCAAGCTTTACTACGGCTTTGACGAGGCTTTTGTTAAAGCAATGGCAACTCTTTGCGCAAAAGCAGACATCATCGTGCCCAACATTACTGAAGCCTGCTTCATGACAGGCATTGAATACAAAACAGAATACGACCGCGCCTATATAGATTCTATTCTTTCAGCACTTACTGACATGGGTGCAAAAACAGTAGTTCTCACAGGCGTTACCTACAATTCTACCTCAACAGGTGTAGTTGTTTTTGAAAATGGCGAATATTCCTATTATGAGCACAAGAAGCTCCCCGGAGGTTGCCACGGCACAGGTGATGTGTATGCTTCGGCTTTTGTTGGAGCATTAATGCGTGGTTTCTCAACCTTTAATGCTGCAGCCTTAGCAGCAGACTACACTCTTCTTTGCATTGAAAAAACACTTCCCGATATTAAAGAGCATTGGTATGGGGTTAAGTTTGAAACCTGTATACCCGAGCTTGTAAACATGATAAATAAGTAATCAAAAACTGCGATAGCAAAAGCTATCGCAGTTTTGTTATTCATTCTTATTTAATTACAACTTCAATTGCCGCGCCCTGAGGAGGAAGAGAGAATGTAAGCATATCTGCATGGATAACATCAACATTCATACCTTCTTCAAGGCTTTCAAACTTATAAAGCATTCTGTTCATAACGTGGTGGTAGAATGTTTCTTCGCTTACATTAAAACGAATTTTGGAGCCATCTTCCTTTTCAACAGTAAAGAAGTCTTCGCCGATTGCAACAATCTTACCGCTTGTTGTAACGTTTTCTACCTTTACTTCTTCAACATTGTTGATAATTACTTCATAAGCTGCAACCTGAGGAGGAAGAGAAGCTGTCATTGCTTCTGCATGGTTTACGGAAATAACCATACCTGCTTCAATATCAGCAAGAGTGTATAAACGTCTGTTCATTTCGTGGTGAATGTTTGTTTCTTCACCAACCATGAACATAACCTCGCCCATAGCTTCTGTTTCAGCTAAAATAAAGTTTTCGCCAACTTCCTTAACAGTACCTGTAACAAACTGCTTCTCTGCAAGGTGTACTTCGTTTAAAAATACAACTTCCTTAGCATAAGTCTGAGGAGGAATTGATGCTGTCATTGTTTCTGCAAAGTAAACCTTAAGTGTGGCACCTACTGCAACATCGTTAAACTTGTAAAGCATTCTGTTCATTTCGTGGTGGAAGTGTGTGTTGTCGTCAACTCTGAACATAACTTCGCCTAACTTTTCTGTGTCAGCAAGGAAATATCCCTCACCCACCTCTGTAACAGTTGCCTTTGTGGAATATTCTTCATATGCCTTCTTCATTGCGTCAACCTCTTCAAAAAAGCTTTCATCTGCATAGGTTACATCGTAATCAAGGCTGATTTTTTCGCCAACCGCTTCTTCAATAACAAAGCCACCGTCGCGGATAATAACGGTCTTTTCTTCCTGGTTCCAATCTACTGCAAAGCCCTTTTCTTCCAATGTAGCACGCACGGGCATAAGGCCTTCTGCTGCAAAAGCAGCTACACCTGAAAGTAATACTGCAGCAAGTGTGAGTGCTGCGCCTCTTGTAAACATTTTCATAGTTTTGTACCTCTCTGTTTCAATTTTATATGTATTTTTAAGGCTTGTTTACCGCCTTTCACATATAATACTGTTAACTACCCCAAAAGGTTGCATTGATTTTTAAAAATTTTTCAACTATTTTTACCTTAATTTCAATAATACCATAGTTTTTTCAATTTGTAAATCTTCTGCGTCTTTTATGCTTTGCTTTTCTTTTCGATAAAGTCTGTCAGATATGCAAAAAACTCTTCACAAATCGGCGTCTTTCGCTCGCTTTGGTGAAAGCCTATCATGATCTCTCTTCTGCAATCAACATTTCTTATTTTCAAAAGCTGTATATCCTCCGAGCTTTCGCCCCACGAAAAAGCCGGCCAGAAACCAACCCCTGCACCTGCACCTATAATATTCTTAACAGCCACAATAGAGTCCGATTCAAAAATAATTTTTGGTTTGAAGCCTGCTTTTTCACAAAAGCTGTCACAAATATTTCTGAACAACCTTGACCCTGCAAGGTTAACAAATCCGGCATCACAAAAGCTGTCAAGCTCTACTACATCGGTATATCGCCTTTCTTTGGGCACCGCCAGATAAATTTCTTCTGTAATAATGCTTGTCTTTTCAAACTCCGACATGCGAGCAGCAGACTCCGGATTAGTCGTCACCGTAATGTCGCAATCTGCTTCTTCCTCATTTTGTATTACCTGGAAAACTACTTTTTCATTTTTCTTTTTAAACTCTACAATTGCCTCTGTCACAATACCCGATGCAGCCAGTACATTAAGCCTTACGGTGTTTTCGTAAATTCCCTTCATTTTTTCAATTTCATCAGGAATTTCATTAAGCAACTGAAAAACTGTATCTAACTGACTTTTTAAAAATTTCCCGAAAGCTGTGAGCTTTATATTTCTTTTATCCTTTCTAAAAAGCTGAACCCCCATGCTATCTTCCAAAAGCTTTATAGTTTTAGTTAACGCAGGCTGTGATATATGTAATTCCTCCGCAGCTTTTGTAACATGCTCATGCTTTGCCACAATGTAAAAATAGTATAGCTTGTTAAGTTCCATAAAACCACCTTTCATAACTCAAAGTTATCAATTTCATCACAATTATATATTTTACATTATGCAAAGTCAAGAGTATAATACAGTAAAACGACGAAAGGACTTGATTAAATGGTTCAGATTTTTGAGTGCATTATGTTACTGTGCTTCGGCATATCCTGGCCCGTCTCGGTATACAAAAGCTATACTTCCCGTTCCACACAAGGCAAAAGCCTCGTTTTTATGTCAGCCATCCTTATCGGTTACATTGCAGGCATAACCGGCAAGGTAATTTCCGGTAACATTAATTATGTACTTGCTGTTTATATATTTAATTTTGTGGTTGTCTCTGTTGATTTTTGCCTGTTCTTTATAAATCGCAAGCACGAATCGGCACTATAGTTATCTCCTCGGCAGGCAAAATTCCATGCTCAGCCTGTCGATGATATTGCTCCCCTTTCGGGGAGCTTTTTTTATCATCATAAGCTTTACTTAAACTGAGGGGCAGAAAAATTACTATCTTTAAACACATTATCTCCCGAGGGCTCCGACAAGCTGAAATACATTTTTGCTGCTTTTGTTGTTCCAAAGTCGCGATTACTTCCGCTTTGCTGCACCTTATTGAACGCTTCACGGAACATGGCATTATGTGCCTCTTCACGGTTTAATAAAAAGTCGATTGTTTCCCTGACCTTTTTATCTTCAATCTGACGATAAAGGTATTCATAAACACACTTTGCTCTCTGCTCAGATGCAATGTTGGAAAGCAAATCTGCACATAAATCACCTGTTACGGTAACATAGTCTGCAGTCCATGAATAACCCGAAGCATTAACAAGCCCGGGGTTAAGTCCTGTCTGAACATGCGCCTGTATCTGCCCTACCGTTGCATTTTCAACATTTAAATCGTGCCCGTTAAGCATATTTATGGTCTGTGAAATCATTTCCAGGTGGCTGAGCTCTTCTGCTGCAATATCCAAGAACAAATCTTTAATCTCAGGGTCTTTAACCCTAAAGCTCTGGCACATATACTGCATTGCTGCCTTTAATTCGCCATTGCCGCCACCTAACTGCTCCTGAAGCATTGCCGCATACATAGGGTTGGGCTTTTCAACCCCCACAGGGTGAAACAAAATCTTTTCATGTTTAAACATTAATTCACGTAGCCTTTCTGCCACAAATAATTAAAACATTAAACGCTCTTGTTGTGGCAGACAAGGCGTACAATGTGAATTTTGTCCATGTGCATTTTCGTTAAAGGCGAAAATCTTGCACGGACATAAAATCCGTCGGAGGCTTAATATGCATTTGCATATTAAAAACCTACCTTTCAAAGGTAGGTTTTCCAAAAATAATATGTGTTATTCAGTTCTATATAATGCAATAAAGTTTTTTGTAGCCTCAGCCTCATCAAGGCCCTGCGCCTTAACCTTTTCACCGTTTATTTCTGCCTCAATCTCAACCCTTACAGCATTTCCTTTATAGTTAACCACCGTAAAAATGTCAACATCTATTTTCTTGCCTTCAACCTCCAAGGTCTTCTTAGTATAAATATACTTCTTTTTAAATGCATCTGCTACCATAATGCAGGTGTTACCAACTGCAAGTATTAAAATAAGCAGATAGCTAAAGCAAAAATACATCATACCTATCGTCTCGGACATGTCTATAACCTTAAACAAAACCAAAACAAGCAGAATTACACCGATTATAACAAGCACTGCATCAAAAAGGAACAGATTTCTGTGCGGCAGCTTCTTTTTGTCACCATCCTCCGATTGCGGAATCATCAAATTCAAGCCCCAACGAATCAGAACAAAGCCGCCTGCATATAAAATTAAATCCGATACCACTTCAAGCTTGTCCTCTGCTTTAACAAGTAAAAATACAACCGCAACAGCAAAAACTGCCATCAGGATAATGTTTAATAACAATTCACTTTTCTTTTTCATTTTCGTTCTCCTTTTGTTTTTTATATAAAGACTGTATAATCTAGATGCCAACATTATAGGTGGCAAATTCGTATCAAGCTATGATAAAAATCAGTCTGGCAATGTAACATTCCATGTTGAAAGAAAATCGGGGTTTTCTACAACTTCACCTGTTGATCTTAATCTATATTCCCCTGGATTTGCAGGTTCAATTGCAGATGGATCGTTTGGAATATCAAATTCTTCTCCATCATTTTTCTTTATATAAATGGTATTTCCAGTAACCGCAACTATTTCTCCCCAACTCTGTTTTTGTTCTACAAATTCATCATCTTTGTTATAAAATGTCATTCCAACAAGAATAGTCTTTCCAATTAAAGTTTCTTCATTTGTTTTTTTCTTTTTCTTCCAAAACATATTGTTTCCCCTTTATTCTACATTTTTCGACAATCTTTAAATGATTTTGTCAAGTTAGGGACAAAAAAATTTAATTGTTTATCGGCACTTTTTATCGGCATTTTTAAAAGTGCCGATAAAATTACAAATTAAAATGTTATTCCAAAAGGCTTCCCCTCGAGGGGAAGCTGTCACGAAGTGACTGATGAGGTGTCAAGATTATTTAGTATATCCTCACAAACACTCTCAAATCTTTGATTAACATCAAGATTAGAATATCTTAACACTTTAATTCCTAAACCATTTAGGAAAGCATCTCTTTTCGCGTCATTCTCAACGCCTTTTTCTTCATAATGTTGTGAACCATCAAGTTCAATAACAAGTTTTGCTGTAGCAATATAGAAGTCAACAATGTAGCTACCGATAACCTTTTGTCTGTTTACAGTTATAGGTAAGGTTTTTAAGAAATCATACCAAAGATGCCTTTC
>JAFQLL010000105.1 GCA_017414645.1 Clostridia bacterium
CAGGAAAATGCAAACAAGACAGGCGTAAGATGGGCAGAATTTGTTAACAAGGATGGCTTCGGTATCAGAATTGATGCTGACGACGCTCTTGAAATTTCGCCCTCCTACTACACACCTATCGAAACAGAAAGCTATGATCACGACTACAAGCTTCCTGAATACGAAAAGGTTGTATACAAGGTTAACTGCCGCATGATGGGTGTTGGCGGTGACGACAGCTGGGGCAGCCGTCCTCTTGTTCAGTACAAGAATCAGACAAACTGGGAATACAATTACAGCTTTGTAATTACTCCTGTTAAATAATAAGAAACAATAAAAACACCGCCTGTCAAGGCGGTGTTTTTTGCAACATAAAAGAGCAGAAACTACAGTTTCTGCTCTTTTATGTTATTTTTTATCGTTATTTTCGTTTTCCTCATGGAAGGAATGCATAATTCTGGGTGTTATTACCATGAACACTATAAAGAGCGCCAACACAAGCAGTAATGCAACTATCTTTACTGCACCTGTTGAAAGCAGGAACACGGCAAAAAGGCACAGGATAATGCACATTGCATATATAAACGCAACTGCTTGCTTCTGGCTTAAACCGCTGTCGATAAGCTTGTGGTGCAAATGACCACGGTCGGGAGCCATAATAGGCTTATGGTTTTTAATTCGTCTTAAAATTGCAAAGCTTGTGTCGAAAATGGGCAATGCAAGAATAAGAAGGGGGATTGCAACCGAAATAATGGCATAGCCCTTAAAGAGACCTAAAACAGATATTGTTGCCAAAGAATAGCCGAGGAAAAGCGCACCGGTGTCGCCCATGAAGAGCTTTGCGGGGTTGAAGTTATAGGGGAAGAAGCCCAGGCATGCACCTGAAAGTGCAGCGGTTAACACAACAACCAACGAATTTCCTAAAAGAAGCGATATAAAGAGCAATGTAATTGAGGATATTGTTGCAACGCCTATTGCAAGCCCATCAAGACCATCGATAAGGTTCAAGGCATTTGTTATTGCCACAATCCATAAAACCGTCAAGGGATAGCCAAGCACGCCCAGCTCAAAAACGCCTGTTGCAGATATAAACGCAGGAACACTTATTCTTTCAATAACAACACCAAATGCCACGGGAATGAGTGCAGCCAAAATCTGAATAACAAACTTGAACTTTGCGCTTAAAGGGTTTCTGTCGTCAAAAACGCCTAAAACCACAATAACGGTTGCGCCCAACAAAATGCCCGTAACTGTGCGGGGCATGTCTGTAAAGAGACACACGCTCACAAGGAAGCCTAAAAAGATTGCCAGACCGCCAAGGCGAGCCTTCGGGGTCTTGTGCATTCTGCGCGAATCCTTAGGCACGTCAACTGCACCGATTTTATATGCCAGCTTTTTCACAAAGGGTGTTGCAGCAAAGGCAACAACAAATGAAAGCATGAAGGCAAACATTGTTATAGAGTCTGCGGTTAATTTATAAACCATCGAAAAAACTCCTTTCAGAAACTCAGATTACAAAGCCGACCTTTTTCTTAACCTTGGAAAGAGTTTTGCGGCTCATATAGTTTGCGGTTTCCGCACCTTTTTTATAGATGGACTCAAGATAATCCTTGTTTTTCATAAGGTCGTTGTACTTTTCGTGAATGGGACGAAGCTCTTCTGCAACGGCTTCTGCAACAGCAGCCTTAAAGTCACCGTAGCCCTTGCCGGTAAATTCCATAACTGCTTCATCAATAGTTTTTCCTGTAACGGAAGAGTATATGTTAAGAAGGTTGTTAACGCCGTCCTTACCCTCTTTGTATTCAACGCAGGCTTCACTGTCTGTTACGGCGCGCTTGAACTTGCGTACAACTGTGTCAATATCGTCAAGCACGAACACACAGCCGTTAGGGTTGGGGTCAGACTTACTCATTTTTGCGGTAGGTGTCTGCAAGCTCATAATGCGAGCCGATTCCTTGCCAATGTAAGGCTCGGGAATTTTGAACACATCACCATAAATGGAATTGAAGCGGGCAGCAATATCACGTGTGATTTCCAGATGCTGCTTCTGGTCTGCGCCAACGGGAACAAGGTCTGTCTGATAAAGCAGAATATCTGCCGCCATTAAAACAGGATAAGTAAAAAGACCTGCATTAATGTTGTCCTTATGCTTTGCACTCTTGTCCTTGAACTGTGTCATTCTCTGCAGTTCGCCCATCTGTGTGTAACAGTTGAGTATCCATGCCAATTCTGCATGAGCAGGCACATGGCTCTGGATAAACATAAGGTTCTTTTCTGCATCTATACCGCAGGCAATGTACTGAGCTAAGAGCGAAACTGTGTTTTTGCGGAGCTCGGCAGGTGTTTGCCTTACGGTGATTGTGTGCAAGTCCATCATTGCATACATGCAGTTGTATTCGTCCTGAAGCGTTGCCCAGTTTTTAACCGCGCCTAAGTAGTTGCCAAGTGTTATTGATGCTGCCGAAGGCTGAATGCCCGACAATATGGTTTTCTTTTCTTCCATTTATCTATACCTCTCATTCAAAGGATTTTATCACATCGGCAAGAATTCCGATGCCTTTAATAATGTTTTCGTCTGCTGTGTTAGAAAAATTAAGGCGGAAGGATGAATACTTCTGTGCCTGGTCCACCATGCAGGAGGAGCCGGGAACAAATGCCACCTTTTTCTCAACGCCCTTTTTGAAAAGAAGCTGAGAATCGAACTTTTCGGGAAGGTCGCACCAAAGGAACAAGCCACCTTCGGGGCGTGTGTAGGTGCAGTAGGTGGGGAACATTTCATCCATGCATTTGAGCATAAGTGCATTCTTTTTGCCGTAAAGCTCACAGCTGCGCTTTATGTGCGCATCGTAGTCATGCTTTGTTACAAAATCGTAGGCAATAAGCTGGTTTAAAACAGGTGTGTGCACATCTGTTACCTGCTTGCATACAACCATTTTTTCAAGAATATCCTCTCTTGCTGAGAAAAAGCCTATTCTTAAACCGGGAGAAAGTGTTTTTGAAAAGCTGCCTGCGTAAATAACGCGGTTTTTAGTGTCCATGCTCTTGATTGTGGGCACATCTTCTCCCTTGTAGCGGAGCTCGCCGTAGGGGTTGTCCTCTAAAATAAAGAAGTCATACTTATCTGCCAAAGCTAAAAGTCTCTTTCTTTTTTCTGTATTCATTGTTATACCCGAGGGATTCTGGAAAGTGGCAATTGCATACACAAGCTTTACCTTTACCTTTTTTAAAACCTCCTCTTCGAGGTAATCAAGGTCCATGCCGTCGGGCTGAACATTTACGGGTATCATGTTTGCGTTGTAGCTGCGGAAGCAGTTTAAGCCACCAACAAAGCTGGGTGCTTCAACAACAACATTGTCGCCCTCGTTTAAAAGCACCTTTGCACAAAGGTCAATAACCTGCTGACCGCCTGTTGTAATAATAACCTGCTCGCTTTCTTTTATAACACCCTGCTTTACAAGGCGGTCCTTTACAAAATCGCGAAGGGGAGTGTAGCCCTCTGTAATGCCATACTGAAGAGCAAGGTTGCCTTTTTCTCTGAAAATATCACGGGCAATAACCTCCAGCTCCTTTTTGGGAAAAACATCGGGGCTGGGCGCACCGCCTGCAAAGGATATAATCTCCGGGTCAGCAAGCAATTTGAACGTTGCTCTTATTGCGCTGCCCGATAAATCTCTCGTTTTGTCTGAAAAAATGCTGTTTGCCATGGAAAAACCTTCTTGCCTATAAAATTTCTACCTTATATAATAACACAACAAAAGCGCGATTGCAACAAAAAACGGATTTTCAAAAGAAAATCCGATTTTGTGTGAAAATGAATGGTAGAGGCGACTGGAATTGAACCCTGTCCGTCAATCAAGATGAAAAACATTCTTCAAGTCGATACTTACGGGGCTGTTGTCGGGGTTTGTTTCCATAATGTCTGCCATAAAGTCCCACCATTTGCGGTTGATGGCAGTGTCGGCACCCTTTGCCCACTTCTCTTCGTTTTCAATTTCAATATAACCAAAGAGGGTGAGGGTTTCCTTATCTAAAAAGATTGTGTAGTTTTTGCCACCATGCTCATGAATCATGTCCTTCATTTCGTCCCAGAGCTCGTTGTGGCGTTTTTCGTACTCGGCCTCCATGCCGGGGTAGAGCTTCATTTTAAAACCTTTAATCATAATAAAAATCTCCTTTGTTGATTTTGATTAATTGCAAGCAAAGCTTGCGTGAATTGTGCAAGCGCATGATGAATGATTTGTTTGCTTCGCAAACATTAATGTGGAAATTCCCTCCTATGGAATTTCTTACGAAATGCCTTTCGGGCAAATCATGACGCAACGCGTCAATTCATACGAAGTAATTCATGCACACCGTGCAAATCATTTTAAAAGTGCTTGACTCTTTACGTTTCTTCCTATATTATATACGCGTATTGCGAAGAATGCAATAATTTCGAAAAAATTTAAAAAAAGTATTGACTTAGAAAAGATTTGGTGATATAGTTACTGTACCTCGCATGGGCAGGCTTTTTTTATGTGCAAAAAAATCCGTAGTCACCATGCCAAGAGGGAGTCGATTAAATTTAACAGGAGGTGCGACGCCATGAGAGTAAAGATTACAATGGAATGCTCCGAGTGCAAGCAGAGAAATTACGACACAATGAAAAACAAGAAGAATGACCCTGAAAGACTTGAAATGCAAAAGTACTGCCGTTTCTGCCGCAAGCACACAATGCATAAGGAAACGAAGTAAACGAAAGGGTGACTGATATGGCAGATAAGCAGAAAAAAGATAATTTCTTCAAAAGAGCCGCTAGCCGTATAGCAGGTGGCGCAAAGTCTACCAAGTCTGAAATCAAGAAGATTTCCTGGCCCACACGTAAGCAGCTTTTTAACAACACAGGTATTGTTATTATTTGCATCCTCGTTGTAGCTGTTTTCATTTTCATTCTTGACACAGTATTTGGATTTGGTTTTAGCTTCTTAAATGGCGAGAGCAATGTTTCTGACATTGAAATGCCTACAGAAATGAGCACAGACATTTTCGTTGAAGATGTTACAGAGCTCGTTAATGCAGAAGTAGTAACAGAACCCGCTGAATAATCAGTAAACAAATGTTTTGAGAAGGAGGTTCGGTTATGAACGAATCAGGCGAATTCAGATGGTACGTAGCTCATACTTATTCCGGGTATGAGAACAAAGTAAAAGACAATATTGAAAAAACCGTTGAAAATCGGAACCTTCAGGATTTGATTGCTGAGGTCTGCATTCCCACTGAAGAGGTTAAGTCTTTGGTGAAGAAGAAAAAGAAGACCGCAGGCAAGACTACTAAAAGGAAGAAGAGCGACATTTCCGAGGAAGAAATTTTCGATGCCGATATGGCTCTCGAAGGTGAAGACGAAGACTACGAAATCGTAGAAAAAGTTATTCAGAGAAAGCTTTACCCCGGTTATGTGTTTGTCAAGATGATCATGACAAGCGAAAGCTGGTATATCGTGAGAAATACTCGCGGTTGTACAGGCTTTGTTGGCCCTGAATCCAAGCCCGTTCCCCTTACTGAGAGCGAAGTTTATTCCCTCGGTGTGGAAAAGATTGAAATCAATATTCCCTTCGAAGAAGGCGACAGCGTGCGTATCAGCGGCGGTAGCTTTGAAGGTTATATGGGCGAAATCCGTGCCATCGATAAGGACAGACTTAAGATTACCGTTATGGTAACAATGTTCGGTGGCAGAGAAATGGAGCTTGAAGTTGACCTTAACGAGGTCGAAGCTCTCTAAAAAAGCTTTTGACAGGCTTTGCCTGTTGATTTAAATCGGGCTATGCCCGAGTGGGAGGACTTAAATGTCCGCCATTTACCACATTTTATTAAGGAGGTGCACAACCATGGCACAGAAAATTACCGGTTATATTAAATTGCAGATTCCTGCAGGAAAGGCGACTCCGGCTCCCCCGGTTGGTCCCGCTCTCGGTCAGCACGGCGTAAACATTGTTCAGTTTACAAAGGAATTCAACGAGAGAACAGCTAAGGATGCAGGTCTTGTTATCCCTGTTGTTATTACAGTATACGCAGACAGATCTTTCTCCTTCATCACAAAGACTCCCCCGGCTGCAGTTCTTATTAAGAAGGCTTGTAAGATCGAAAGCGGTAGCGGTGTTCCCAACAAGAACAAGGTTGCTACTCTTTCTAAGGCAGATTGCAGAGCTATTGCTGAGCAGAAGATGCCCGACCTTAACGCAGCAAGTGTTGAAGCGGCTATGAGCATGATTGCCGGCACAGCAAGAAGCATGGGCGTTTTAGTAGAAGAATAAGAGAAAAAACTTATTAAGTGGGAGGAATTGAATTCCGTTAACCACAAGGAGGTAAATTCGTATGAAACATGGTAAGAAATATAATGAGAGCGTAAAGCTTATCGAAAAAGGTATGCAGTATGCTCCCGCAGAAGCTCTTGATCTTGCCGTTAAGACAGCAGGTGCTAAGTTTGACGAAACAATCGAAGCTCACATCAAGCTTGGTGTTGACTCCCGTCACGCTGACCAGCAGGTTAGAGGCGCTGTTGTTCTTCCCAACGGTACAGGTAAGAAGGTAAGAGTACTCGTATTCGCAAAGGGTGCTAAGGCTGACGAAGCTGAAGCAGCAGGTGCAGATTACGTAGGTGAAGAATACATCACAAAGATTCAGGAAGGCTGGCTTGACTTCGAC
>JAFQLL010000106.1 GCA_017414645.1 Clostridia bacterium
CATACCGCAGCCTGTCTTTTCTCTTAATTCTTTTACGATCTGAGCAGTAATAGCAGCCATTGTAATGTCCTCCTTAATTATTCTACTGTGATTTCGATTTCTTCAGCTGTTTCTTCAGCTGCTGCACCCATCTTGCCTTCTCTGCCTTCAACAACAGCGTTAGCAATTGTGCTTGTTACGAGCTTAACGGCACGGATAGCATCATCGTTACCGGGAATTACGTAATCAACTTCTTCGGGGTCGCAGTTTGTATCAACGATTGCAACAACGGGAATACCGAGCTTCTTAGCTTCAGAAATTGCAATCTTTTCCTTTCTGGGGTCAACAACGAACATAGCAGCGGGAGTCTTCTTGAGGTTCTTGATACCACCAAGATACTTCTCGAGCTTTTCCATTTCGCCCTTAAGGTTGCTTACTTCCTTCTTGGGGAGAAGATCGAATGTACCGTCTTCTTCCATCTTGTGAAGCTGTTCAAGACGGTCAATTCTTCTCTTGATTGTCTTGAAGTTTGTGAGCATACCACCAAGCCAACGAGCGTCAACGTAGTGCATACCAACACGGATAGCTTCTTCCTTAATTGTTTCCTGAGCCTGCTTCTTTGTACCAACGAAAAGAACTTCGCCGCCTTCCTGAGCGATTTCACGTACAAAGTCGTAAGCTTCTTCGATCTTCTTTACTGTCTTCTGAAGGTCGATGATGTAGATACCATTTCTTTCTGTGAAAATGTATTCTGCCATCTTGGGGTTCCATCTTCTTGTCTGGTGACCAAAGTGTACACCTGCTTCAAGAAGCTGCTTCATAGAAATAACTGACATGTTTAAACACCTCTCTTTTATTTAGTTTTTTTACCCTCTCACCATGTCAAAATGAAAAGGCAGCCTCCACTCTCCTCAATGTGTCCGCCAACCCTAAATTAAGGGCACCGGGCGGCACTCAGAGAATGTGTGAATTTTTACGCTCCAGTATTGTACCATAAGGAAAAAATATTGTCAAGTGTTTTTATAACCTTTTTCTTCATTTTCTATATATAATTCGCATATATTCTTGCCAGACAGTCCCGTATTATCCTATACTGCCTCAAAAGTTTAAAAATACTTGATTTTGTGCAGAAATTATTATATTATTTTTATGCAAAATCAAGGAAGGTGTTACTATGTCGAGTTTTTGTAAAAACTGTGGCAAATGGAAAGCAGGAGACCTTTGTGCTTTCTGCGGAACAATAATTAACGAGGATAAAACCCTGACAGCTTCTCCCGGGCTTATGCATTGTCCCGGCTGCAACCGGTGGGTTGATATAAATGAACCCTACTGCCCTGCCTGCGGGAAGGAAATTGCCGTTAAGGAAAAGGTTTATACAAAGGTTAAATGGGAGTTTAAGCCCAAAACCGCAAGAGAAGGTATGACCCATTGTATGCACTGCAACAAAAGGGTAAGCACTGCTGCAACAGTTTGTCCCACCTGCGGCAAAAATCCTGCTAAACCCTTTAATGAAAACCTCACTTGTCCTTCCTGCAGCGGCACTTTAAGTGAAACTGCCCTTTTCTGCCCACATTGCGGGATAAAGCTTAACAATTAAAACGGGAGTTGATATCGTGGCATATTGCAAGCATTGCTGGAACGAGCTTGAAAAAAACGTAAAATTCTGTGAACATTGCGGTGCACCTGCTTCGCCTGTTGAATATAAAAAACCTATCGTTAAAATTATTACAAGAAGAGTTATTGCTCTTTTGTTGTCTTGTGTTATCGCATTTCTTTATTGGATGCTTTTTATCAATGGCGTAAAGGTTGGCGAATGTGTAAAGCTGTGGAATACAGATTACGAATTGTGGCAGAGTAAAATGAGTTCTCAATCAGCCCAAAGTCTGATAGGCACCATAAGAAGGCATGCCAAAGACAGCACCTTAGGAGAAAACGTATTCGTGTTTATCGACACTGTGGGCGAAGCCTCAACAGAAATTGTGGACGGCATACTGGAAGTAACGCCGGCACCCACTCCTGCAACAATATCAGTAAAAACAGATGTTTTCGGAACAGTTAAAAGTATGAATGTAAAAATACCGCCACAAATTGCAGCCGAATGTACAAATGATGATATTACACGCATCACAGCAAAGGTCGCCGCAGTAATGTGCGAGCATAACAATTACGATGCTACATACAAAGTTTTAAAAAATGTCGGCACGATTGACAAAATTGTTATTAAAACCGAAGGCTCATTGAACGGCTATAACGGAATTGAAATTAATATAGAATATGCCCATACGGAAGAATAAAAGTTTTAAGTTGCAAAAAATATATCACAAAAAGGGAGTGCCACATGGCACTCCCTTGAGCGTGTCGAAAAAGTCGACACGCGACTTAAAATCTTGCCAAAGCAATCTTTTAAGTCTGAAATTTTTCTAATGAACAAAGTGCCAATTTCTCGTACAAGGGGCTTGCGATTATCCGTTTGCGGTGCCCGACAACAACGTCTTTCAGCCGGTGTTTGTCGACCGCGGCACAACTCTACACTCTCGCTTCATCGTCCACAGGACGCGCTCGAGCTCGATTCCCTAAAATCG
>JAFQLL010000107.1 GCA_017414645.1 Clostridia bacterium
CCGCGGCACAGCTCTGCGCATTCGCTCAATCATCCACCGGATGCGCTCATGCTCGATTCCCCCAATCTTGGGGGACGAAAAGGTACACTTTTATTTCATAAGCAAATATGCGCACATTCTGCGCGCAATTTCCTATATGATGAAAGAAGCGTGTCGACTTTTCGACACGCTCTTTTAGTCTCTCGATTTTATAACAATCAAGCTACCCTCTTTAATGTCAATTACCGCATCTTTATCAGTAAACTCGTTGCTTACTGCCAAAGACTCGGCAAACTTTAAGTCATAATCATTAAGGGGATACTTAAGGTTTTCAAGAGAAACACCCTTTACATTACCTATCGGTATCAGTGAAAGGTGCCATCCTTTATCGCTTTTGAATACAGTTTTCTTATCGATAACCGTAATTATGTTGTTTTCGTTTATAAGCTGACCTGTTGCACCGCACTTTGCAATATACTCCAAAAGCCCTATGTTGGAAAGCGTGTGGTCAAGGCGGGTGCCCGATGCACCTAAAAGCACAATTTCCTTATAGCCTTTATTTAAGGCTTCTGTTACGGCAATGTGTGTGTCGGTATAGTCCTTTTCGGGGTTAAAGCGCCTTACGTCGCCTGTAATTTCGCCTTGGTAGGAGTCGAAATCCCCCACGGTTAAATTGGGTGTAATGCCCATGCTTTTTGCATGAACAAGACCACCGTCGGCACAGATAACATAATCGCCCTCATTAACAAAGCCTTTAGTGTAGGCGTAATCTTTGATGGTGCCTGCACTTATTACAACAGCCTTACTCATTGACAGCCTCGCAAAGCTTTCTTGCAGCCCGGGTAATGTTTTCCTTAGCAAAAACCGCACTGCCTGCCACAATTACGTTTGCGCCTGCATCGAAAACCTCTTTAATGTTTTCCTCGTAAACGCCGCCGTCAACCTCAATGTCAACGTCAAAGTCCTTTGTCATTTCACGTACGGCTTTAATTCTCTCCAGGCTTTCGGGAATGAACTTCTGCCCACCAAAGCCCGGGTAAACTGACATAATTAAAACCATGTCCACCTTGTCCTTATAGGGCGCGATAACCTCAACGGGTGTGTCGGGGCTTATGGAAAGCCCTGCCTTTATGCCAAGTGAGCGTATATAGCTGAGGGCTTCACCTGTTTTATCGCCCAAGGCTTCGTAGTGCACTGTTATGTTGTCAACACCTGCTTTATAAAAAGCGTCGATAAAATCGTAGGGGCGTTCAACCATAAGATGGCAGTCATAAAACATGCTGCTGCACTTGCGGATGGTTTTTACCAGAAGTGCACCAAAGGTAAAGTTGGGCACAAACCTGCCGTCCATAACGTCGATATGTAAAACCTTTGCACCGCCTGCCTCTGCCATTTTAATCTGCTCACCAAGCATTGAAAAGTCTGCCGACAAAATGCTCGGTGCCAGCTTGAATTCTCTCTTATTTTCCATTGGAGCCACCTCTTTCCCAGTCTTTAATAAGCTTAAGCTTTTCATACATTTTTACATAGCTGTCGTATCGGCTTTGGAAAATTTCGCCATTATTAAGAGCTTCTTTTACCGCACAGTCGGGCTCAGATATATGGCTGCAGCCACGGAAACGGCAAAGGCTGTCTCTATCTTTAATTTCGGGGAAATAATCCTTAAGCTCACCGGACTTAATGTCCTCTACCTCAAGCTGTGAAAAGCCGGGGGTGTCGAACACGTAGCCGTCAGAGAGCTTTATAAGCTCAACATGGCGTGTGGTGTGCTTGCCACGTTCTATGCGGCTTGTGTCGCCTGTTTCAAGCTCTTTGCCCGTAATTATGGTCAATATGCTTGACTTGCCAACACCCGACAGCCCTGCAAAGGCTGTGGTTTTGTTTTTAAGCTCGGCTTTCAGCTCTTCTATGCCTTCGCCCTTTTCTGCGCTTGTTACAAAAACCTTGTAGCCTGCATTTTCATAGCACTTTTTAAGCTTTTCTGTATCGCCTATGCTGTCGAGATCGCTTTTGTTTATGCAAAGTGCTCCCTTAATGCCGCGTTTTGCGGCAATAACCAGCATTTTATCAATAAGGCTTGTGTCGGGCTGTGGGTTTGCCACAGCCGCCACAATCATAAGTGTGTCAATATTGCTTACCGCAGGGCGCACAAGAAGGTTTTTGCGTTCTTCAATTTCCTTAACGCTACCCTGTTTAAGGTCTGTTGTTTCCACAACTACCCTGTCGCCTACGGTAGGAAGAATTTCGTTTTTTCGGAACTTACCCCTTGCCCGACACTCAATAATGCCTTCATTGGTGTCAACATAGTAAAATCCGCCTATTCCTTTAATTATAGTGCCTTTTAAAAGCAAGGTTTAACCCCCTAATTTTTTTAAATTATCACAAACCCGTATCCGAGGTGAGGTTGCTGTCGGGCATTTGCTGGTGAACAACAGGTGCTTCCACAACGGGTGTCTGCTGTTCAGCTACGGGAGGCGCTACAGTTTCTGCGCCCTTGCTTACCCACACGTCAACCACGGTGTCAGCCTCAACGGTAGTTTCGGGTGCAATGCTCTGCTTAACTATAAGCCCCTTTGCCTTACCCGACGAAATTTCAGTAACGGCACCAAGCTTAAGCTTGTTATTTGTAAGTGCGTCGGATGCGGCATCAACCGTAAGGTCCAGAAGGCTGGGCACCTTTAAAATTTCAACACCGATGCTTACTGTAAGGGTTACCTGAGAGCCCTTCATCATTACTGTTGCAGGGTTGGGGCTTTGGCTTATAACAATGCCCTCAGGAACAGTGTTGCTGTGCTCTTCTGCTATGGTAACAATAATGCCCTGATCCTCAAGCTCAAGCTTCGACATTTCCATGTCGCTGCCAACGTAGTTGTCAAGCTCAAACTTATTGGGACCCGAGGAAACAAAAATACGGATGGAATCGCCTGTTTTAAGCACATGACCGGAAGAAGGAAGCTGGCGTACAACCTGGCCCTCTTCAACCTCGTCGCTCATTTCCTGGCTTACCTTTACCTCAAGTCCAAGAGCTTCCAAGGCTGCAATGGCTTCCTCGGAAGGAACGCCTGTATAGTCGTCAATGTTAATGCTTTCCTTGCCGCTACTTATTGTGATAACAATTTTAACGCCTTTTTCGATGGGACCCATTTTAGGCTCCTGGTCAATGACCTCGCCCTTTTCAACGTTACGGTCGAACTCGTAAACCTCTTCAATTTCAAAGCCTTCTTCTCTAAGCTGCTTTAAGGACTTTGTCATTTCAACCTCAGAAAGACCCTTTACGTTAGGCATCTGATAGGTTACCTTGTTAGAAGATGATGAAAGAACGTTCATTACGATAACGCCCATTATAATTGCCACAACAACACAGGTTGCAATGGCTGCAACAATGGCAACAACGTCCTTTTTATTGTCCTTCTTTTTCTTTATGCGGTCTTCCTCAGTGCGTCGCACAACGTTTTTAGCCGGTGCACTCTCTTTGGAAGCATTATCGCCGGGAAGAGTTATGTTAACTATAGGTGTAATTTTCTTTGTGCCGAACTTTTCCTCTTCACTCTCTTCTGTGGGTGCTACCACCTTGTCGGGGTCGAGGTATGCCTTTTTAATGTCAGCGAGCATAAGTCCTGCGCTTTCATAGCGAAGGCGCTGCTCCTTACTCATTGCCTTAAGGATAATTGCTTCAATGCTCTTGGGCAAATCCTCCTTGATTTTGCTTGGGCGCACAGGCTCAACCTGCATGTGCTGCATGGCAACGGCAACTGTTGTTTCGCCGTCAAAGGGAAGGCGACCTGTAAAGAGCTCGTACAAAAGCACACCGAAGGAATAAATGTCGCTTCTTTGGTCGGTATAGCCACCCCGTGCCTGTTCGGGAGAAAGGTAATGAGCACTGCCCATTGCCTCCATGGTAAGAGTGCCGCCCGATGCGGCTCTTGCAATGCCGAAGTCTGTAACCTTAATAACATTTTCGGTATTTATCATAATGTTCTGGGGCTTTATGTCGCGGTGGATAATGTGCTTGGAATGAGCATGCTCCAGTGCCGAGCATATCTGCATGGCAATGTCGGTTGCTTCCTTCCAGTTAATATTGCCCTTCTTTTCGGCAATATATTCCTTAAGGGTTTTACCCTCAATAAATTCCATTACTATGTAATGCATGTCTTCACTCTGACCCACGTCATAGATGGATACAATGTTCGGATGAGAAAGGCTTGCCGCTGCCTGAGATTCGATGTTGAAACGCCTTATAAATTCCTCGTTGCCCTGAAATTCGCTTCTTAAAAGCTTAACTGCAACAAAGCGGTTAAGAAGGCGGTCTGTAGCCTTGTAAACCACAGCCATACCACCTACGCCAACCTTCTCCAAAAGCTCATATCTGTTACCTAATACGGTTCCTATCATAGTCACTTATCCTCCTTAATTAGACTCTGAGCAAAACAACTGTAATATTGTCGTCGCCACCTTGTTCTTTTGCTCTTCTGACCAGCTCACAGGCTGCAGCGTTTACATTTTCTGCGCCTGTAACAATTTTGTGCATGGTATCGCTTGACACCATGTTGGTCAATCCGTCAGTACACATAAGCACCCATTCACCGCTATGTACGTCTGCAGAAATACTGTCCACCTCAATATTCACGCTTGACCCCACAGCCCTGGTTATATAATTCCTCTGAGGATGCACCATTGCCTCCTCCTCGGTAATTGAACCCTCGTCGAGCATCATGCCTACAATGCTGTGGTCGTAAGTGAGCTTTGTTATACCATCCTTTGTAAGAAGATACACTCTGCCGTCACCTGCGTGTGCAATATGAAGTTTTCCCTCTTTAAGCACGCAAACGTCGATTGTTGTACCCATACCCTGCAAGGAAGGGTTTTCCGAAGCCCGCACAAAAATGTCGCGGTTTGCCTTCACTACACCCTCCGTAAGGATAGAGTCAATATCTCCCTCGTGCTCAAGAATATAGCTTTCAACAATGCGGCATGCCTCCAAGGATGCAATTTCGCCTGCATTGTGACCGCCCATGCCGTCGGCAACAATGAAAATTTTGTTCTCGTGCAAGTCGTTTACAATGTACGAGTCTTCATTGTTATGCCTGCGCATGCCTACGTCGGTTAAAGCTGCATATTCCATTAAGACCACCTCGCTCGTCTTATAATTACCATAAATTTTTGTCTGTTTTAAACAGACTGTGTTGCGCTGTTTCTCAGCTGTCCGCAGGATGCGGATATATCGCTGCCAAGCTCACGGCGCACAGTTGCTGTAACATGACCGTGCGCGAGCATATTTTTAAACTCTTCTACCCGCTTTTTGGAAACCCTCACGTTGCCCCGTTCTTTAACATCGTTTACGGGAATGAGGTTAACGTGGCAGTTGTCGCCACTAAGTAGGTCTATAAGAAGCTTTGCGCACTCATCGGAGCTGTTTTTGCCTTCAATGAGAGCATATTCGTAGGTAATGCGTCTGCCTGTTTTGTCAAAGTAGTAACGGCAGGCATCAATAAGCTCCTTAAGATTATATTTCTTTGCAATAGGCATTATTGCCTTTCTGTATTCGTCGGTAGGTGCATGAAGGGAAACTGCTAAGTTAACGCTCATGCCCTCATTTGCAAAATCAATTATTTTCGGCACAATGCCGCAGGTTGACACAGTAATGTGCCTGTAGCCTAAGTTTACCCCTTCCGGGTGATTTATATTTTTTAAAAATCTAATTAGGTTAGGGTAGTTGTCGAAGGGCTCACCAATGCCCATCACTACTATATTCGACACTCTTTCCCCTAAGTCCTTCATTACACGGATAACCTGCCCTGTTATTTCGCCCGGGGTAAGGTCACGCACTCTGCCGTTAAGGGTTGATGCACAAAAGCTGCACCCCATCCTGCAGCCCACCTGGCTTGACACGCACACCGATATTCCGTGGTGATACTTCATTGCAACGGTTTCTATAATATTGCCGTCAGAAAGGGATAGCAGATACTTAACCGTGCCGTCTATCCTCGATGTAAGCTTTCTTTCAATTTTCGGCAGGAAGATTTCGCAATTTTCCTTAAGCTTTTCACGCAGGCTTTTGGAAAGGGGCTTTAAATCGTCAATGCTTTCTGCACCCTTTGCAATGAAGGAAAACACCTGCTTTGCACGGAATTTTGCCTCGCCGAGCTTTACAAAATATTCAGTTAATTCTTCGTAGGTTAAGTCACAAAGATTAATCACGTCGTATAAACCTCGCTATAAAAAATCCGTCGGTGTTTGTTTCGTGGGGCAAAAGCTGTCTGTAGCCCTTAGGAATTGCTTCAGAAGGCAGAAGCTCAAAGTTTTTGTTTTCACGGAGGAAGGTTTTAACCATCTGCTCGTTTTCCATTTTGCTTATGGTGCAGGTGGAATAAACCAGCATACCGCCCAGTTTTACATAGCGCTTTGCATGGCGAAGCATTCTGTACTGTGTTTGCGCAAGCACAGAGCAGTCGCTGGCACCCTTTGTCCATTTTATGTCGGGCTTACGGCGGATAATGCCAAGCCCTGAGCAGGGTGCATCAAGAAGCACACGGTCAAACTTTTCTTCAAATTCCTCGTTGAACTTTTCAGCATCGTTTACCCTTGTTTCAACAATGGTTATACCAAGCCTTTCACAGCTTTTGTCGATAAGCTCTGTTTTGTGAGGGTATAAATCGCAGGCAATTATTTTGCCCTTATTCCCCATTATTTCGGCGCAGTATTCACTTTTACCACCGGGTGCAGCGCACAAATCCAGCACATTCATGCCCTCATTTACATTTAAGGCTTCAACAGCCAGCTGGCTTGCCGCATCCTGTATGGAAAAATAGCCATCCTTTTGAAGAGTAGAGCCATGGAAGGCTCCGCCCTTTGTATATATATAGGCATTATTGCCTACATTTGCCTTTTCAATGCCCTCGGGAATTTCAAAATCGCCCTTTAACAAATTACGCCTCAGGTATGTAGGCGGTGCAGAATTACCCGCCTTAAGAAGCTCTACAAGGTTGTCAATGCCCTCTTTTGTCCATTTCTGCACAATCCACTCGGGGTAGGAATAGAACACTGATAAATATTCAACTGTGCCTTCCTCGGGCAAAAAGTCGCCGCTTGTGATGCTTTTTCGCAAAATTGCGTTTACAAAGCCCGAGCTTTTTTGGTGCCCGTAGCGCTTACTGAGCTTAACGCATTCGTTTATTGTTGCACTTTGGGGAATTTTTTCCATAAAGCGGATTGAATAGATTCCCATGCGCAGGATATTTATTATCCAGGGTGAAATTTTCTTAAGCCTTATGCTTGAAAGATTTGAAATGATATTATCAAGGAAAAGCCTGTTACGCTGTACACCTAAAACCAAGGTTGTGCACAGCGCCGCATCCAAAGAAGAAAGGCGGCATTCTGCAATAATATCATTCAGTGCAATATTCATATAGGCGCCGTCGTGGTCAACGGCATATAAAGTTTTAAGAGCCGCTTCTCTTGCCGGCGATAAATTACTCATTAATCTCTGTCCCTTGCAATTAATATAAGACGAAGAAGCTGTGCGATGCTTGTTGCCGCAGCTGCAACGTAGGTCATTGCCGCAGCGCTGAGCACCTTCTTCACGTGTTTAACCTCTTCATCGTAAAGGTAACCGCCCTCACCGAGCACTCTTATTGCACGGTTCGATGCGTCAAATTCAACAGGCAATGTAACAATCTGGAATAAAACTGCCAAAGAAAACATTAAAATGCCTGCATATACCATTGTAATGCCAAAAAGGCTTTCGGCACCCATTAAAACCAAGCCTAAAATAATCAACGGCATGGAAAGCTTTGAGCCTAAGTTTGCAACAGGTACCAAGGAGTTACGAAGCTTTATGGGAGCGTAGCCTGTAGCATGCTGTACAGCGTGGCCTGCCTCGTGAGCTGCAACGCCTACTGCCGCAACAGAGGCAGAATTACGAACCGAGTCAGAAAGGCGGATTACGTTACTTTTGGGGTCGTAGTGGTCGGTAAGATTGCCTGCTACAGCCTCTATTCTGACGTTGTACAGACCGTGGTTGTCAAGAATTTGTCTTGCAGCCTCGGCACCCGTAAGGTTACGCATGGTTGAAACTTTAGAATATTTTTTAAAGCTGGAATTGACCTTTGCAGATGCCCACATGGACAAAATAACCATAGGAAGCACCAGTACAAGATAATACATATCGAACATAATTACTCACTCTTTCCTAAAATTGTTCCTTTTTCAATTTTGTTGCCTACAAGGTAGTCCTTAACGCTCATTTTTTTCTTGCCGTCGAACTTTACTGCGCCAATTTTAATTGCGCCTTCACGGCAGGCAACCACTATGCCGTCCTTGTCAGCGGACAATACACAGCCGCTTTCGCCACAAGCTGCAACCTTTTCACATTCGTAGGGCACAAACCTTTTGCCCATGTAATAGGTATATGCCATTGGCCAGGAGTCCATACCCCTTATGAGGTTATAAACCTCATCCGCTGTTTTATCCCAGCTGATTTCGCCCTCACTCTTGGTGAGCATGGCAGCATAGGTCGCTTTGTCGTTGTCCTGCTTAATTGATGACATGTCGCCATTTTTAAAGCGTTCAATTGTTTTTATAAGCACCTCTGCACCTACCACTGCGAGCTTATCGTGCAGGGTTTCGGCAGTGTCGTTATCTTCAATTTTAACCTTTTCCACAAGGATAATGTTGCCTGTGTCAAGCCCTTTTTCCATGTACATTGCGGTAACGCCTGTTTCCTTTTTGCCGTCGATTATGGCTCTCTGGATGGGCGCTGCACCGCGGTATTCGGGCAGGATTGAGGCGTGGCCGTTAACACAGCCGTACTTGGGATAGTTTAAAACATATTCGGGAAGTATTTTTCCGTACGCCACAACTATTATAATATCGGGGTTAATTTCCTCTAAAAAGGGCATCAATTCGCCGTTTTTAAGGCTTTCGGGCTGAAAGGTGGGAATGTTATATTCCTCTGCAACAGCCTTAACGGGTGTGGGCACAACATTCATGCCTCTGCCCTTGGGCTTGTCGGGCTGAGACACAACCCCACACACATTATAGCCTCTTTCACAAAAGGTTTTTAAGGTAACCGCCGCAAAATCGGGCGTACCCATAAACATTATTTTCATTTGAAATATTCACTCCTGTTGGTGTGTTAACACAGTGCTAATGAATAATGAAGTCGCTACGCTGATGAATATTGAAAAATGAAAAATTAATGAAGAAAATCGTTTTGACGATTTTCAACCGAAATTATTCATCATTCATTATTAATTATTCATTTCAGTACACTGCATTCTGCACTCCGCATTCTGCATTTAATCTTCATCGTCCTCTAAGTCCACCCATTCCACAACCTTCGATGCATACAAAACACCGTCGAGATGGTCGTTTTCGTGGCAGATGCACTTTGAGTAAAGCTCTTCGCCTGTGTAGGTAAATTCATTGCCGTTTCTGTCAAAGGCTTTAACTGTTGTTTTCATGGGTCGCTCAACCATGCCTGCCTTACCGGGAAGGCTTAAGCAACCCTCAACGTCGGTATAGCTGCCCTCAGTTGACACAATTGTGGGGTTTATAAATTCAACCATGCCCTTATCGGGTGTGTCGATTACAAAAACCCTTTTAAGAATGCCCACCTGAGGTGCTGCAAGGCCAACACCGTTGGACTTAATCAAGGTTTCCTTCATGTCGTCTAAAAGCATGTGAAGCCTTTCGTCGAATTTATCTACAACGCGGCAAACCTTGCCAAGACAAGGGTCGCCCTCTAATCTTATTTCTCTTATAGCCATATAGAATCTCCTTTTTGTGAAGTTTTTTCTTTGAAAAAGTGAAGTTGCTGTCGCAGTGAAGTTTTGTGTTACACACAAAGTGAAGTTAAGTTTGCTGCCGCAAGGGTAATTTCTCGCTTCGCCGCAAGGCGAAACTTCACTTACGAAGTAAACTTCACTATCGAAGATAAATTCACTTGCCGACAGGCAAACTTAGTTGTTGAAAGCACAGCTTTCAACTCATCGAATACGGGTCAACGTCAACTGTTATCTGAATGCCCTCGGGGCGCTTTGCACTAAGCATTCTGCGGAAGGCATGGCTCAGCTCCTTAACATTTTTAACCTTAAACCATATTCTTTTACGGTACCTGCCCTGAATTTTTTTGATGGGCGCATCGTGCGGTCCGTAAATGGTTATGCCTTCGTTACGTATTCCGTCAGAAACTTTCAGCTCGCCCAAAGCAGCATGGGCGCATTTAAGGCATTTTTCCTCGTCCTCGCCTGTTATGAGAATGTTCACAATATGCTCAAAGGGCGGATAGCCAAAAGCCTTACGGAAGGCAATTTCGTCTTTATAAAATGCCTTATAGTCCTGCTTGGCAGCTAAGTTAAGCACCCTGTTTTCAGGGGAATAGGTCTGGATAACTGCTCTGCCGGGAGTATCGCCTCTGCCTGCTCTGCCGCAGACCTGGGTTATGAGGGCAAAGGTTCTTTCCTGTGCACGAAAGTCGTCGGAATAAAGCGACGAATCGGCAGCCAATGCACCAACTAAGGTAACACGGGGGAAATCCAGCCCTTTAGATACCATCTGTGTGCCAAGTAAAATGTCGCCATTTTCCTTTTCGAACTCGTTAAGCACCTTTTCGTGACCGTTTTTACCGCCTGTTGTGTCTGCATCCATGCGTACAATTTTCGCCTTGGGGAAAATTTCGGCAATTTGCCTTTCCGCCTTCTGGGTGCCTGCACCAAAGTCCTTGATTTTTTTGCTTTTGCACTCAGGGCAAAGAGAGTCTCGCTTTTGCCTGTGGGAGCAAATGTGACAATTTAACGTATCGTTTGATGCATGATAAGTGAGCGACACACTGCAATTGGGGCACATGTACACAAAGCCGCAGTCACGGCAGGAAACAAAGGTTGAAAAGCCGCGACGGTTTAAAAACAGTATTGTCTGCTCGTTATTTTCCAAGTTTTCGTACATGCCCTTTGCTAAAATCCGGCTTAAAACAGTTCTGTTGCCCTCTTCAAGCTCTTTACGCATGTCCACAATCTCAACTTTTGGAAGGGGGTTAAGATTGTAGCGCTTTGTTAATTCAATTAATGTATATTCGCCCGTTTGCGCCTTATAGTAGCTTTCTGCCGATGGTGTTGCCGAGGCTAAAACCAAGGGGCAACCAGCCGCTTCTGCCCTCATATGGGCAATTTCAATTGCGTGGTACTTGGGCGCGGTTTCCGACTTATAGGAATATTCGTGTTCCTCATCGATAATTATTATGCCAAGGTTTCTTACCGGTGCAAAAATTGCACTTCTTGCACCTACAACAACCTTTGCCTCGCCTGTTTGTATGCGGGTGTATTCGTCGTAGCGCTCGCCTAAGGAAAGGGCTGAGTGCATAACGGCAACCACCTTGCCGAAGCGCTTATAAAAGCGGTCGGTAATTTGCGGTGTGAGGGAAATTTCGGGCACTAACACAATTGCCTGCTTGCCCGATGCGATAACCTCCTCAACTATCTGCAGATAAACCTCGGTTTTACCGCTGCCTGTGACACCATGAATTAAGAAGGTGCCCTTCTCTTTGCTTTTTATTGTTTCAATAGCCTTTTTCTGCTCCTCTGTTGCTTCAAAGGCTACGGTTTTTTCCACTTTTTCGCCCATGGGGCTTCGCAGTATTCGTTTGTCTTCAAACTCTACTATGCCTTTAATGTTAAGTGCCTCGATGCTGTTTCTCGACGCATTGCACTCTTTCATAATATCAGCTATTGTGTACTTTCCGCCACTTGCTAAGAATTCCACAATTTTTGCCTGCATGGGGCTTCGTTTTTTTAAGGCTTCAGCTAAGGTGTAGGGGTCCTCTTCAGATGCAAAGTACGCAACCTTAACTGTTTTTTCGCCTACTTTATTTATGCTTTTGTATTCAATTTTTGCTATGCCCTTTTTCAGGAGGGCATTTACCTGAGCGCGTGCAGCCTTGCCCATTTCGGCGCGGATTGCCGCCATTTCCATGCTGCCTGAGGCATTTGTAAGAAGGGTTAAAAGCCTTTCCTGCAATGCGCTTCTTGAAACAAGCTCTTTAGCTTCAGCTAAGGTGTAGGTATCTGTTAAATTAACCCATTCTTCCTTTTTCTGCTCGCTTCCTGCAGGCAGAAAAAGCTTTGCAACGGAATAAAAGCTGCAGTAATAGTCCTCTCGCATTTTAAAAATGAGCTCAATGTCCTTTTGGGTTAAAAGGGGCATGGGGTCAACCACGCTTTTAATTTCCTTTATGTCGTCAAAGTCAACCGAGTCAACAATTTTTGTAATGATAGCATCACTAAGGCGGTTTGTGTACCCAAAGGGAACCTTGCAGCGTGCGCCCACAACACAATCACCGATTAGCTTTTTCGGTATGCGGTATGAAAAGGGCTTGTCAAGGCTTAAAAGCGGAGTATTAATATAAACCTCTGCATACATTATATCACCTAAATATTACTTAGTTATTACAACACCTGTTGCAGCTGTGAAGCTTATCGGTTGCCTGTTATTACAACTGTTCTTGTGTCGTTATCCCACTCGGCTTTCATTGAGAGTGCTTCTACAATTGCTCTCACGGGCACGTATACTGTTCCGTCAATATTTTTCGGAGCAACGTAGTTATTGTTTACATCACAGGGAATGATAAGCTTTCCGTCAACAAAAACTTTAATGTCCTTGTAGATTTCTTTTTCAATTTCGGGGAAGTTTTCTTCAACAAGGAAAAGCTCTGCCATATCAGCTTCCACTACGCTTCCGTAGGAAAATTCGTCCATGTAAACAAAAGCTGCTGCAAATATATCAAGCATATATTCTGCCGTTTTTTCGTCAGTACTCTCATCAAATACAATTTCCTGTCTTATTTCGGCCTCATATACTTCTCGTTCGTCTACAAAGAGGTTGTTTTCGTTCATAATTTTTAGAACGATTGCCAAAGCACCCAAGGCTTCAAACTTTTCTTCGGTTTTGCCTTCAGGAAAGATTTTATCCATTGCGTCGACAGTAATTTCAACGCCTTCAATTTTTCCGTAAACACCGCTTTTTTCAACCTCAACAACCTTGCCAATGTCTGCGTTTTCTATCTCTATTGGCAAAATGTTTTTCTGGTAATAGTGTGCATCGGCAAACTCTTCATTCAAGGGAAGCCTTTTAATTACGTGGTAGCCATAAGTCGACTTAACCGGCTCAAGGGTATATGCTTCAACCTCAAGGCTGAAAGCCGCTGTTTCAAATTCTTCAACCATTTCACCATAGGTGAAGGTATAGCTCGTACCCTTCATCTGGCCGGGGTCTGTGTTATATTCTTCAATTAAAAGGTTAAAGTCCACGCCGTCGTTCAATGCATCAATAACCTTTAATGCATCCTCTTCGTCCTTAACAAGAATGTGCTGTGCGGTAACGTAACTTTCTCTTGGTGCACAGCCGTCGGGAAACGCATAGTTAAGAAGTGATGAGCACGCAGCGTAATAAAGATAGCGCTTGTCCTCTTCGGTTTCAACTCTGCCATTTCTTTCGCAGATTTCGTTATAGTATTCCTCAATTTCTGCGTCGGAATACTTTTCCTTTGCCAGCGTTATTATTTTTGCTTCGTCGATTATGTTTTCAATGTCAACATAATACTGAAGGTCGCTCTTAAAGAAAACCTTATCGCCGATAAGAAGTATGGGCTCGTCTTTTTTAGCAGCATCCGTAGGCTCCGCTCCTATATAAACAGAGTAGTTTTCTGCATCAAAAGAAACTTCTTTTCCTACAGCAGTGCCCATTGCTCTTACGGGAAGGAATGTTGAGCCATTTTCAATAAAAGGCGTAACAACCTCGCCCAAGGCATTCTTGGGGATAAATTCAGTCCCGTTAATTGTTATGTTTATATCTGCCGCCACTACAGGCATTGCACTAAAAAGCATAGCACCTGCCAGCAAGCTGCTGATTATCTTTTTCATAATTCTCTCTCCTCTATAGCGCAAGCGCTCCAATCAAATTCCGCAAAGCGGAATTTATTCCTTCGTTCTGCATTCTGCACTCTGCATTCTGCGTTTTGTTTCATACCATTTTACTTTTATCTGAGACCACTGTTGCAATTTTAAATGATGATATGTGTTATACACATGAAATGCTATCGCATGATATATCGCTTCGCGACATGATATGAGCTTTCAGCTCATTCAGGTAGAAAATTCTCCGAATTTTCATTTTATTTAATCAATGATTTGCGATGAGCACGTTCTTGCTCTGCTCACAATCATCGCAAATCTACCGCAATGCACTATGTGCATATCATGAAACCAAAGGTTTTATTTCATGTGCCGAAGGCACATTTCATGCCGCAGGCATTTCATTTTCATGTTACATAGCGCTTATTTTATCAAGTATTACTGCCGCTAAGTTTTCCTTAGTGTCCATAGGCAGTGTGGTTACAGTGCCGTCCTTTTCAATGAGGGTTAAAACGTTTGTGTCAACACCGAAGCCTGCACCGGGGGTTGTAAGGCTGTTTGCACAGATCATGTCTAAGTTTTTACCCTCGAGCTTCTTTTTTGCGTTTTCCAGCAAATTTTCTGTTTCCATGCAGAAGCCCACAAGCACCTGATGTGCCTTCTTTTCGCCAAGATATTTTAAAATATCGTCGGTTTTTTCAAGCTCAATTGAAAGAGAGGCGTTTTCCTTTTTTGTTTTTTGGGTGTTCACTGTTTTAGGCTTAAAGTCGGCAACTGCAGCCGATTTAATAACAATGTCCATATCAAAATAGCGCTCAGTGACCTCACGGAACATGTCACGTGCGGAAACAACCTCAACCGTGTCAACGCCTGCAATTTTAGGAAGGCTTGTTTTACCTGTTACAAGGGTAACTTTAGCACCCTTTGCCTTTGCAATGCGCGCCAATGCATAGCCCATTTTACCTGTTGAATGGTTAGTTATGTACCTTACAGGGTCGATAGCCTCCTGTGTGGGGCCTGCAGTAATGAGTACTTTTTTTCCTGAAAGGGTCTTTTCAAAGGCAACCTCCTGCACCAATCTTTCAACAATTTCGCTTGGCTCGGGCAATTTTCCCATGCCGACTGAGCCGCAGGCAAGCCTGCCTGAAGCACTCTTAATTACGACAAAACCCCTGCCACGTAATTTCTCTATGTTTTCCTGTACGATTTCATTCTCGTACATGTGAGTATTCATGGCGGGGGAAATTATTATTTTTTTATCGTTTGCCGCAAGAATGGTTGAGGTAAGCATGTCGTCAGCAATGCCGTTTGCAGCCTTTGCAATAAAGTTGGCAGTGGCAGGTGCAACTAAAATTGCATCTGCACCTCTTGCCAGGTCAATATGAGGCACGCCCTGCTCATCGGGGTCGAAAAGCGAGGTGTGCACCTTATTATTTGTCAGACTCTTAAAGGTCAGGGGCGCAACAAACTCACAGGCAGCCTTGGTCATTATAACATGAACGTCTGCCCCGAGCTTTATAAGTCGCGATGCTATGTCGCACGCCTTGTAGGCGGCAATACCGCCTGTTACACCCAGTACAATATTTTTCCCTTTAAGCATATTAATTCTCCTTAATTACAGCTTAATTTTTACCTTACCTTCGCTGATTTCGCCAATTGCAACACTAACGTGCTTATCGGTAATGTCTGCGTTGCGTTCTGCAAGCTGTCTTGCTCTCTTTGCTGTTACAATAACAAGAGAATATCTTGAGGGCACGCCCTCCATAAGTTTAGCAATTTCGGGATATAACATAATTAAAACTCCTTTATAAAATCAATATTGTTATTTATTTTACATTTTTCCGCATCGAAAATGGCTCTTAAGTCTTCAACAGCCTTATCAACTGTATCGTTAATTATGAGGTAGTCGTACCGGGGCGCAAGCTTAATTTCCTCCATGGCACGATTAAGGCGTTTTTCAATAACCTCCATGCTTTCCGTTCCTCGGCCTATAAGCCTTTCACGCAGTATTTCGTAGCTGGGAGGAACTGTGAAAACAAGCACTGCATCGGGGCGGTTTTCCTTTACCTTGAATGCACCCTGCACCTCGATTTCCAGAATTACGTCCTTACCCTCGTTAAGCGCCTTTTCGGCATTTTCACGGGGAGTACCGTACTTATGCTCGCAAAAATCGGCATATTCCAGAAAGCCGTTTTCATTCTTCATCTTGTCAAATTCCTCATCTGTTATGAAGAAATAGTTAACGCCGTGTTTTTCGCCCTCGCGAGGGTCACGGGTTGTGGCAGATATTGAAACGAACACATCGCTGTACCTACGTGCATATTCCTTTACCACAGTTCCCTTGCCTGCACCGGAGGGACCTGAAAGCACAAGTAACGTTCCTTTTTTCATAGCTTAACTCTGTCCTTTCTCATTCTTCACCGATAATAATAGTCTGTTTTTCTTCAGACTCATTTCTTTCGTAGATAACGTCGGCAGTGAGTGCCGAAAGTATAACATGCCCCGAATCGGCCATAATAACGCTTTTTGTTTTTCTGCCGTAGGTGGCATCTATCAGCATTCCCTTTTCGCCTGCATCTCGCACAAGCCTTTTTACGGGAGCTGAGTCAGGGCTTACAATGCTTACAATTTTTTCGTCGGAAACCATGTTCCCGAAACCAATGTTAATTAGTTTCATATACAAAACCTCGTCGTTCTTGGCTTTGCCATGATTTGTGCTTCGCACATGATTTGGCTTCGCACATGATTTGGCTTCGCCATGAATTGTTGCTTTATGCAACATGATTTGAAATTCTCCGAAATTCATTACGGAAGAAAAATCAAAGATTTTTCATTTTATTATTACATAGGAAATTGCGCGCAGAATGTGCGCATATTTGCTTGTAAAATAAAAGTGCACCTTTTCATCCCCCAAGAATGGGGGAACGAGGGGGTTGAAGTGTTAAAACACTTTTTTATCATAAGATTTGCATCGCAAATCCACCACAATGCACGCAGTGCAAATCATGCCGTAAGCAATTCATGACAACTATTTGTCAATTCATGCAAGCTTCGCTTGCAAATCATTCCATAAAACTGTTGCAATTACCTGATCAAAGTTACTAAAGCATTCTGCACTCTGCATTCTGCATTCTGCATTTACTCAATGTTTTGCACCTGTTCACGAAGCTTTTCGATTTCGGCCTTAACGTCGATAACGTTTCTTGCAATGGAAAGGTTGTTGCACTTGCTGCCGGTGGTATTAATTTCACGGTTCATTTCCTGAATGAGGAAGTCCATCTTTCTGCCTATGGGCTCAGTTGCCTTGAACATTTCTCTCATCTGGTTAATGTGGCTCTTAAGCCTTGCAATTTCTTCGTCAACATTAACCTTGTCGGCAAAGAGCGCTACCTCTGTTAAAAGGCGGCTCTCGTCGTAGGGGACATTGCCTAAAATTTCCTTCATGCGTGCTTCAATCTTGGTGCGGTAGTTTGTAACAATTTCGGGAGCATGCTCCTCGATGATGTTAACAATGCTTTCAATAACGTTAAGATGCTCTGTTAAAACAAGGAGCATGTTGTAGCCCTCGTCTTCGCGCATTTTTGTGTAAATTGCACCTGCTTCTTCCAAAGCCTGCAGCACAACACGTGTCATTTCCTCACTGTCCTCGTCTTCTGCATCGATGGAAAGTACATCGGGGAGTCTCGCAAGGGTTATGGCGTTAACCTCGCCCTGTGTGTCGGTAGCTTCGGCAATGCGGTTAATTGCATCCTGATATGCCTTTGCAAGGCTTACGTTAACATTTACTGCCTTTGTTTCGTCCTCGGAGGAGTCGATATTGATATAAACATCTATCTTGCCTCGGGAGGTGTAGTTTGTGACAGCCTTTTTAACGGGTGCCTCCAAAAAAGAATACAGACGGGGCATTTTTACGGAAATGTCGCTGTAACGGCTGTTAACACTTTTAATTTCCACCGTTATTTTTTTACCTGCGTAAAGTGCTTCGGCTGTGCCGTAGCCTGTCATGCTTTTCATTCGCTTTCACCCTCTTCATTTTCTTCTGTTTTTTCTTCTGAAAGCTTGCCCTCAAAGGCCTGAATAAATTCTTCGCTGTCAAGCTTCTCGCGCTCGATAAGAGCCTTGGATACAATGTGGAGCTTTTCAATGTTTTCTGTGAGAAGCTCTTCACACTTATTGTAGCAGTAGTCAATAATTCCCTTAATTTCTGAATCGATAATGGCTGCAGTTTCCTGAGAGTAGTTATTGCCCTGCGAGAAGTCACGGCCTAAGAACACCTCGTGGTCACCGCTTGTAAAGGTCATGGAGCCCAATCTTTCGCTCATGCCGTACTGCATAACCATTTTCCTTGCAAGGTTTGTTGCACGGTCAATATCGCTTGATGCGCCTGTGTTAATTTCGTTGAACACAATTTTTTCTGCAAGCCTGCCGCCCATCATCATAATGATGGTTTCAAGCATTTCCTCTTTGGAAATGTATGCCTTATCAGTGTCGGGAAGGCTTAAGGTAAAGCCGCCTGCCTGACCGCGGGGAATGATAGACACCTGATGCACACTATCCTGTGTGGGAAGTATGTGAGAAAGGATTGCATGACCTGCTTCGTGATAAGCGGTCTGCTTTTTGTCCTTGTCTTTGTTAACCTTATTCTTTTTCTCGGGACCCATAACAACCTTAAGAATGGCTTCGTCAACCTCTGCCTGACCGATTTTATCCTTCTTTACTCTTGCAGCCATGATAGCCGCTTCGTTAAGAATGTTTTCCAGATCGGCACCTGTAAAGCCGTAGGTGGATTTTGCAATTTTCTCTAAGTCAACTGTTTCGTCAAGAGGCTTGTTTTCTGCATGAATTCTGAGGATTGCCTCTCTGCCCTTCTGGTCAGGGTAGCCGACAGTTACCTGGCGGTCAAAGCGGCCCGGACGAAGAAGCGCCGGGTCAAGTATGTCGGGGCGGTTTGTTGCCGCTATAATTATTATGCCCGAGTTTGTGCCGAAGCCGTCCATTTCAACCAAAAGCTGGTTAAGTGTCTGCTCACGTTCATCGTGACCGCCACCTAAGCCCGCGCCTCTCTGACGACCTACAGCATCGATTTCGTCAATAAATATAATTGCAGGAAGGTTCTTTCTTGCCTGTTCGAAAAGGTCACGGACACGGGATGCACCAACACCAACGAACATTTCCACAAAGTCGGAGCCGCTCATTGAGAAGAAAGGCACACCTGCCTCACCTGCAACAGCCTTTGCAAGAAGGGTTTTACCTGTACCGGGAGGGCCTACAAGAAGCACACCCTTGGGAATGCGTGCACCTAAAGAGGTAAACTTCTTGGGATCACGCAAAAAGTCAACAATTTCGCTTAATTCCTTCTTTTCCTCTTCAACGCCTGCAACGTCGTTGAAGGTAACTCTCTTTCCGTTTTCATCGGGAGATTTTGCCTTGCTCTTACCAAAGCCGCCCATTCCCTTGCCGCCGCCCTGAGTCTGGCGCATTAAGAAGAATGTAAAGCCTAAGATAATTACAAACATAATAACCGAAGGAAGGATGGACATCCACCAGGAAACAGTTTCGGGAGCAGGTGTTGAAACAACAATTTTGCCTGCCTTTATCTGTTCAACAACAGTCTGGTTTTCAAGGAAATATTTACCCGGAGCTTCAACAACCTTTTTGTCGGCTTCCTTATAGGTTACAGTAGTGCCTGCCTGTGAGAAGGTTATCCTTTCCACGTTGCCTGCCTTAATCTCCTTTGCAAGGCTTTCGTAAGCCTCGTTTTTGTTTTCCTCGCCGGTTGCTGTCTCGGGAGCCTTTTCAAGCATTGTTGTCAGCTTGATTTTGCCTTCTTTATAAAGCTTTATAACATCGCTGTTGCCTAAAAGCACCATGGGCGAAAAATCGGCAACTGCACTGACACGGTCCTTTGTTGTATAAAGAACGCTTGACTCAAGAAGTGCAAGCTCTTTAATATTGCCCTTTTTAATTTCATCTGCAAGGTTAACATATTCTGCAGCAGGACCTGTTGCATTTATTGCGTTAACCTTTAACTTACCTGCATTGAATTTTGCCATTACCTTGTCGCTTGAAAAAAGCTCTTCTGCGCTTATATTTATAAAGCGTGTTTCTCTGCTCTTATTTGTATAAGCAACAGAATTTTCCATAATGGTAATTTCTTCAATCATGTCCTCGTCAATGCTTTTAACAAGGTTTTTGTATTCTTCTGTTTCTGTTTCGGCACTTCTGGTAAAAAGCCCCAAAACAGGGAGTGTGCCTGCTTTAATGCGCATGAACATGCCCTTATCGCCAAGCAGCTCACCACTTACTATTGCAACAGGCTTATCTTTGCTGTAGGTTACTTCAACCCTGCTGTCACGAAGAACAAGCTCTGCCACCTTGCCTTCTTCAATTTCCTTTATAAGGTCAGAATACACCGATTCCTCCACCTCGGGAACGCCCTTGAACATGGTTGCAACAGTTACCACAACCAATATGAGGGCAACAAGAAAGCCTAAATTTTTCACATTTTTCTTCAATCGATTTGCCTCCTTGGCTTACTTTTCATAAAATTCGGGCTTCAAAACGCCAACGAAGGGGAACTGACGGAAGCGATGGTCATAGTCAAGACCATAGCCTACGGCAAATTTGTTGGGAATGTTAAAGCCTATGTACTTGGGAGAAAGCTCCACAACTCTTCTTTCGGGTTTGTCGAGGAAGGTACAAACCTCAACGCTCTTTGCGCCTTCTTCCAAAAGTATTTTAGACACTGCCTGAAGAGTTCTGCCTGTGTCAACAATGTCTTCAACGATGAGAATGTCCTTATCCTTTACGTTAAAGCCCTTACCCTTTATTATGTCCACTTTTCCCACAGATTCTGTGCCTTCATAGCTGGATGCAAAAACGCACATTACTCTTGCAGGAACGCTGAGAGCACGGATAATGTCGGCTGCGAACATGAAGCTGCCTGTGAGAACTGTGAGCACGCAAATCTCTCTGCCCGAGTAGTCACGGCTTATTTCTTCGCCAAGCTCCTTTACTCTTGCCTTAATCTGTTCTTCGCTCACAAGAATTTCGTCGATAACCTCTTCTACCAAAGGATTCTTGTTTTCCATGTTTTCCTCACCTTCTGCTGATTAGTCAGCTCTTTTGTATTCTGCAACTAAAATTTTTTTTGTGTTTTCGTGGGGCAGGTAATTTTTTGTTTTTCTTATGCCCGGTATAAAAAGAATTTCGTCGCCCATTGTAAGCATTGAAATTCTATCACGCATTTCTTTCGGAATTTTTAAATCAATGAAAATTTTCTTTAACTTTTTTGTGCCGACCATACCGTAGGGCGATATAAAATCGCCGTCTTTTCGCCTTCTTATACTTACATTTTCCAAAAGGCTGTCAGCATCTAAAAATATCATCATTTTATTATCTCGCATTTTGGCGGTTTTGTCAACTGTTTTTATGCTCCAAACGCCGTCAAATGCCTTTATTTCAAGGTTTTCGCCTTTTTTTATAATATATTCCTCACCAAAGTCGGTTTGCAAATTTTTTTCAACTGATTTTACTTTGTCGTAGCTCTTTTCCAGGCGTATATTATTCCCCACATCACGGTACTTTCCCGTGGGGCCTTCTGCCAAGGAGCACACAGCTTTAATTTTGTCGGCATCTATATCGCCTGCGTGCCAGAAAGTAAGTGCATCAACGGCAACGCGCCTTTTTACAGCCTCATGCAGAGAATTGAAAACAGAGGTGTCGATAACCCCGTCCTTAAAGGCTCCCGAGCTTTCGGCAACAGTACGGATAAAATCATCGTCCACCCTTAAGCTTTCTGCCGCCGATGCAATTTTTCTTTCTGCCCCGGGGAAAAGCTTTTCAATTTCCTTTAAAATTACAAGACGTATTCTGTTGCGGGAATAAATGCATTCGTTGTTGGTTGCATCCTCACGCCAGGATATGCCCTTATCTGTAAGATAACTAAGTATTTCGTTCTTTGAAATGTTTAAAAGGGGGCGAATGATGTCATCACGCTTAAAGGGAATGCCCCCAAGCCCCTTTGCGCCGCTTCCGCGGAAAAGGTTAAAAAGCACCGTTTCGGCATTGTCACGCATGTGGTGCCCTGTGGCAATGCGGGCGCCTCCGAGGCTCTGTGAAACCTCAGTGAAAAAGCGGTAGCGCTCAATTCTGCCTGCTTCCTCTTCGCTTTTTTTTGTTGCCTTTGCGATAGATGGAATATCGGCTTTTTTGTAAAACAGCTCAATGCCCTTTTCTTCGCAAAAGCTTTTAACAAAAAGATAGTCTTCCTCGGCAGCTTTGCCACGGATGGAGTGGTTTAAATGTGCTGCATAAACCTTTATATCCAGTATATCTTTTATTTCATAAAGCACACAAAGCAGAGCCATGGAATCTGCGCCGCCGCTTACGGCGCAGACTACCTTGTCCCCTGCTTTGAGCATATTGTTAACCTTTATTGTTTCAAGCACTCTTGTAAGCACCCTGTCACCTAATTTCTGTTGTCCAGATTCATAAACTTTGTATATTCGCCTCGCCATGCAAGGTTAACAACACCCTGTGAACCGCCACGGTGCTTGGCAACAATGCATTCCACAACGTTGCTCTTTTCTGCGTTGGGGTCCTCCTGAGAGTTGTCGGGGTTATACAAAAGCATTACAATGTCGGCATCCTGCTCGATAGAACCACTTTCACGAAGGTCGCTTACCTGAGGGCGTTTGTCCTTTCTGCCCTCGCTCATACGGTTGAGCTGAGAAAGTGTAATTACAGGCACCTCTAATTCCTTAGCCATAATTTTAAGTGCACGGGAAATTTCGGCAACTGCCAGAGCACGGTTATCGCTGCCGCCCTTTGTTTCCATAAGCTGCAGGTAGTCAACCACAACTAAGCCAAGGTTTTTCTCCAGCTTAAGCCTTCTGCACTTTGCCCTTATTTCGGAAATGCTTATGCTGGAGGTGTCGTCGATATAAATAGGTGCCGACATAATACCGCTTAAGCAGTGGGCAATTTTAGCCATGTCGGGCGCATCGAGAGCACCTATTCTCATTTTTTCGCTTGAAACAAGTGCTTCACTTGACAACACTCTGTTTACAAGCTCCTCCTTGCCCATTTCCAAGCTGAAAATTGCCACGGGAATTTTGTGCCTTATGGCTGCATGCTCTGCAATGTTTAAGGCAAAAGAGGTTTTACCTACACCGGGACGAGCCGCAATAATAATGAGTGCGCCCTTCTGAAGCCCTGCGGTAAGTGTGTCCAGGTCCTTAAAGCCTGTTGGAACACCTGTAACGCTTTCGCCGCGCTTTCTCTTTTCTTCAATCATGGCAAGAGCGCTTTTTGCAACCTCGCTTATGTGGTAAAAGCCCTTCTGACCTTGCTTGTCGAGTATGTTGAATATGAGCTGCTCGCTTTCGTCTAAAATGCGTGAAACGTCGTCCTCGTCGCGTGTGGCAAGGTCAACAACCCGACTTGCCGCTGTTGCAAGGCGGCGGAGCACGCTTTTGCCCTTTACAATGTTCATGTAATGCTCTAAGTTTTCTGTACTGAGCACGTTCTGCACAATGCCCGTAATGTAGCCTATGCCACCTACAGAGTCAATCTTTGAGCCTAAAGCATCGGATAAGGTTACAATGTCAACGGGGGTTGCAGTTTCAAAAAGCGACGAAATGGCATTGAATATAATCTGATGCGCCGCTGTATAAAAGTCCTCTGTATCGAGCTTTTCCACGCAGGTGTTAAGCGCCTTGTCGTCAAATATCATGCTGCCGAGCACAGCCTGCTCAGCCTCGATATTATATGGCATGGTTTTCCCCGGGGGAAGCTCTATTGGTTTTTCGCGCTTAATAACATCCACTGCCGCGCATCTCCTTTCTTAAGTAATTATTCGGAAACAACCTCAACTGTAATCTTTGCACTGATTTCGGGGTAAACCTTAATTTCCACCTGGTGAGAGCCAACTGTCTTGATACCGTCGGGAAGCTGTACCTTTCTTTTGTCAACAACAACGTGAAGCTGATACTTGATTGCATCTGCCACGTTCTGGTTTGTAATTTTACCGAAAAGCTTGCCGTTGTCGCCTGCCTTTGAAGCAATTGTAACCTTGCCGCCCTCTAACTTTCCTGCTGTTTCCTTAGCTGCAAGAATTTCCTGCTCCTTATGGTAAGCCTTTGCTTCGTTCTTACCCTTAACCTCGTTTAAAGCACCCTTTGTTGCTTCCTTTGCAAGGCCCTTAGGCAAAAGGAAATTGCGTGCGTAGCCATCGCTCGCTTCAACAACCTCGCCCTTTTTACCGTGACCCTTTACGTCTGCCAATAATACTACCTTCATGTTTATCTTCCTTTCTGTTATTCATCAATAATGCTGTCAATGGCTTCCTTCAGCATGCTTTCAGCTGTGTCGATGTCAACACCCTCTAATTGTGCCGCACCTGCAAGCATGTGACCTCCGCCACCTAATTTTTCAGCAATGAGCTGAACATTTATATCGCCGTAGCTTCTGCAGCTTACGGATATTGTGTTTTCCGATACTGGTGCAATTACAAAGGATGCAACAACGTTTTCCATTTCAAGAATGTCGTTTGCCGCCTTTGCGATAACATCCTGCTTAATTTCCTCGGTATAAACCTTGCTTATACCAATAGTTTCCTTGTAAAGTACCATATTGCAGGCAATTGCTGTACGCATTTGGTAATCCTCGTAGCTTTCCTTAAAGTTCTTTCTTACACGGAGAGTGTCGGCGCCCAGCCTCTTAAGATATGCCGCCGCCTCGAGGGTTCTTACGCCTGTTTTATAAATAAAGCTGTTGGTGTCAACAAGCACACCTGCATACATTGCTTCGGCAATTTCGGCGTTTATGCCGCCACGGCCGATGTACTGAAGCATTTCTGCCACCATTTCGCAGCTAGAAGATGCAAAGGGCTCATGGTACAGAAGGTCTGTATTTGAAATGAACTCTTCACTTCTGCGGTGGTGGTCTATCAATATAAGCTGTGGAGCCTCGTCAAGTATTTCCGGCGATGCCACCAGACTTCTGCGGTGGGTATCACACACAATAACAAGGGTTTTAGGCTTCATAAGCTCGCGAGCCTGCATTTTGTTCACAAAAAGACCGCTATGCGTCTGGTTTGTTTCAAAGCCCTTTAAAAGCCATTTTACGGTAGAGTCGTAGGTTTCAAGAATAACCTTTGCCTGCTTACCGTGAGCCATGGCAATGCACGCCAAGGCAACAGAAGCACCAAAGGAGTCCGCATCTGCATTGGTGTGGCCCATAACAATAACGTTGTCGCACTCTTCCATAAGACCAACCATTGCAAGAGCCTTTACTCTTACCTTTACCTTTGTGCGCTTTTCGGTTTCCCGGTTTTTACCGCCATAGTAAGAAAAGTTGCCGCCGTCCTTTATAACGGCCTGGTCACCGCCTCGGCCAAGAGCCATGTCGAGGGCTGTTTTCGCAAAAAGGTCAATTTCGTTTATGTCGGCGCCGCCGATACCTACACCAATACTCAAGGTAGGCTCAATAACACTGCCTGCGCCGCGTGTTTTTGCTTTTTCAAGCACATCGAATTTGTCGTTCTTTATTTTTTCAAGTGTTTCAGAATTGAAAAGGCACATGTATCTGCCCTTTTCAATGTGTCTCACACTGCCGCCAAGGATTTTCACCCAATCGAAAATGAGTGCTTCAATTTCCTTTTCTGCCTGATAGGAAACGTCGTCGCCTTCTTCGTTTACAAGCTCGTCGTAGTTGTCGATGAGCACGTGCATTATAACCGTTCTTATGTCACGGGCTTCCTTTTTGTAGTGCTCAAGCTCGGTTATGTCCTTAAGGGTTATGACAAATGCGCTGTCGGTGGCATTGTCGGCCTTAAAGGGTACATTTGTGAGCAGATAGCAATTTTCGCCGTGGTCAATGCGGCATTCCGCTCCATTGCCCATGCGGCTTAAAAGGTCCATTGTTATGGCAGGAATGTGCTCTGTTATGCCGTCGTGCATTGTAACTGTGGGGCACATATTGCTGAAGGCTTCATTCCACCAGTTAATTTTGCCGTCTGTGCCAACAGAAATCATGGCAATGGTAACGCCCTTTGTTATGTCAAATTTGCTGTTTACGTCAGCCATTGAGGAATAATACTTTATGGTTTCGTCAAGCTCCTGTTTTTCCTCTCTGAGCTTTAAAATAAAGGTTATTACCGACACACTAAGGAGCAGCAGCCCCACTAATACGTTATAAAAGCAAATGCCTATTGCACAAAGGGCAACAAGTAAACAATACAAAAAGATTCCGTTTTTCAATATTAAATTAAAAATTCCGTTTTTCTTATTCATTGTTATACCTCATTAAACATACATATACATAGTGTATTATATAACAATTATTTGCTTTTGTACAGCATTTTTTAAAAAAGCTTTTTCAATGCTTCAACCCCCTCGTTCCCCCAGTCTTGGGGGACGAAAAGGAAAGCTTTTATTTTACAAGCAAATATGCGCACATTCTGCGCGCAATTTCCTATGTAATAAAAAAAGGCTATATTCAGTTTCATCTCCCATAGCAGTAACTGTCTTTGAATTGTCGGCTCCCTGTCGAGGGAGCTGTCGGCTTGCCGACTGAGGGAGTAATAAAGCGAAAGGAGTTCTTATGTGAACGAAAAATCAAACCGTGCATCGGATTTCAGGCACAAGGAGGTTATTGACATATCAACAGGTAACCGCTTAGGCTTCATGACCGACATTGACGTTGACCTTGCAAAAGGCAGCATAAACGCCATTATAATACCCGGCAAAAGGCGTTTTTTCGGGTTTCTTCCCCCCGAAGAGGACATTGTGATTGAATGGCAGAAAATAAAGAAAATAGGAGAAGATATAATTCTCGTCACTTTGGGTGACGAGAATTAGTGAAGAGTGAATAATGAATAGTGAATAGTTAAGGAAAAAACTCCGCCGTAGCGGAGTTTTCATTTATTCTGCATTCTGCATTCTTTTGCCGCTGTAGCGAAGCGTTCACTCTGCATTCTGCGTTCTGCATTCTGCATTCTTTTGCCGCTGTAGCGCCAGCGTTCATTCTGCATTCTGCACTCTGCATTCTGCATTCTTCAAGGCCTCTCCGAGGCTCAAAAGGGCTTCTTCGGCAATTGCAAGATAGCGTTCCTTTTTGTTTTTAATTCTGCCCACGTGGTGCTCTATAATGCCGAAATTGGCATTCATGGGCTGAAAGCGGCCCTTTACCGCACCAACGGTAATGTAATTTGCAAGTGCACCCGTAACTGTTGATGTGGGAAGAACAACACCTTCCTCGCCAAGAATTGCTTTTGCCGCATTCATGCCTGCCATAAGCCCCGATGCCGCCGACTCAACATAGCCTTCAACGCCTGTTATCTGACCTGCAAAGTAAACCTTGGGATATTGTATCATTTCAAAGGTGGGCTTTAAGCACAAGGGTGAATTTATGTAGGTGTTGCGGTGCATTACACCGTAGCGGAGGAAGTTTGCGTTTTCTAAGCCGGGTATCATGGAAAACACCCTTTTCTGCTCACCGAATTTTAAATTTGTCTGGAAGCCTACCATGTTGAACATGGTTCCCTCGGTGTTGTCCTGCCTTAATTGAATAACAGCATAGGGCTCTCTGCCTGTTTTAGGGTCAGGTAAGCCCTTGGGCTTTAAGGGGCCGAAACGAAGCGTGTCCACCCCGCGGGACGCCATTATTTCAACGGGCATACAGCCCTCAAATACGTTGGGCTTGTCCACATCGCCGTGAACAGGTGCTTTTTCGGCATTTATAAGCTCGTTATAAAAAGCAAGGTATTCTTCCTTATCCATGGGGCAATTTATATAGTCGGCTGTGCCTTTTCCGTAGCGTGCGCTTTTATAAACCTTGTCAAAATTTATGCTTTCGGTTTCGATAACGGGAGCTGCTGCATCGTAAAAGGACAAATGCTCGCTGCCCGTAAGGCTCATGATTGCATCGCAAAGCTTGCCGTGGGTTAAGGGGCCTGTTGCAATTATTGTATATTCCTCGGGGTTAATGTCTTCTACAAGAGCATTAATAACCTCAATATTTTCGTGGTTTTTTATTTTCTCGGTAACCATTTTTGCAAATTTGTCGCGGTCAACAGCCAATGCACCACCTGCAGGCACCTTTGTCTGGTCGGCACAGGCAATTACAACAGAGTTCATACGGCGCATTTCTTCCTTTAAAAGACCGCAGGCGTTGTCAAGACCTGCCCCCTTTAAAGAGTTTGAGCACACAAGCTCGCACAGATCGGAATTTGTATGTGCATCGGAATAGCAAACAGGCTTCATTTCGTAAAGCTTTACCTTTATTCCTCGCTCGGCTGCCTGCCATGCGGCTTCACAGCCACCAAGGCCGCCGCCTATTATTTTCAGTTCGGGCATAATTTCACCTCATTTAAAATATTGCAGGTTACAAAACGCAACCTGCAACACTCATTAGTCTGTCTTTTTATTTTTGTTCGAGCTGCAATCGGGGTTTGAGCAAACTGTTATGCTGCCCTTTTTGAAATACTTTTTAACCATAATGCCGCCACATACGGGACATGCCGCCTTAATGGGCTGGTCCCATAAAAGGAAGTCGCATTCGGGGGCTTTTTCGCAGGTAAAGAACTTTTTACCCTTTTTGCTCTTTCTTTCCACAATTCTTGCCTTACATTTGGGGCATTCAACGCCTGTGTCCTTAATGATAGGCTTTGTGTTCTTACATTCGGGGAAGCCGGGACATGCCAAGAACTTGCCGAACTTACTTACCTTTATAACCATGTTTCTGCCGCATTTGTCGCAGATTTCGTCGGAAACCTCGTCGGCAATCTGCACCTTGTCGATGTTCTTTTCGGCGTTTTCAAGAGTTTTCTTAAAGGGGTTATAGAACTCTGTAAGAAGGTCAACCCAATCTCTTTCGCCCTCTTCCACCTTGTCAAGGTCAGCCTCCATTGCAGCGGTAAATTCCGCATCAACAATGCTTTCAAAGTTTGACTGCATTATTTCGTTTACAATTACGCCCAATTCTGTGGGCTTGAGCATTTTCTTTTCACGTGCCACATAGCCCCGGCCGATAATTGTTGTGATGGTTGGGGTGTAGGTGCTGGGACGACCAATGCCTGCGTCCTTCATTGCCTCGATAAGGCTCGCTTCTGTATAGCGTGCAGGAGGCTCGGTAAAGTGCTGGTCGGGTGTGATGGTATCCAAGAGAAGAGTCTGCCCTTCGGTAAGCTTCAAAAGCTTCTTTGTGTCCTTTTCTACTAAGGTGTCGCTGCCTTCAATGTACACTGCACGGTAGCCGTAGAACTTAATTGCATTGCCCGATGCCTTGAAGGTAACACCATTGCAGCTTATGTCTGCCGCGATTGTGTCGTAGATGGCACTTGTCATCTGGCAGGCAACAAACCTTTCCCATATGAGCTTATAAAGCTTATACTGGTCAGCTGTTACACTTTTCTGAATCATGTCGGGTGTGATGGTACAGTCTGTGGGACGGATTGCTTCGTGAGCATCCTGTGCGTCCTTACCTGTTTTGTAGTAGTTAGGCTTGGAAGGAAGATATTCCGCACCGTATTTTTCGTCGATATAGTCTCTCACTGCATCAAGTGCCTCTGCGGAAATGCGCATTGAGTCTGTTCTCATGTAGGTTATGAGACCCATGGGACCCTTGCTGGGCACTGTAACGCCTTCGTAAAGTGCTTGTGCCGCACTCATTGTTCGCTGTGAGGTAAAGCCTATTTTTCGGCTTGCATCCTGTAAAAGAGTGCTTGTTGTAAAGGGCGGAAGGGGATGCTTTTTCTTTTCGGAATAGGTAGCCTTTGTTACAGTGTAGTCGCTATCCTTTACTGTTTCCAGAATTTTCTGTGCATCCTTCTCGGAGGTTATTTCCTTTTTCTTGCCGTTTATGCCCCAGTAGCGGGCTTCAAAGGGATGCTTGCCCTTTTCGTCGGTTAAAATTGAGGTAATTGTCCAGTATTCCTTGGGAATAAAGTTTTCAATTTCCTTTTCGCGGTCAACAATCATTTTTGTAACAGCGCTCTGCACTCTGCCTGCACTAAGACCTCTCTTAACTTTTTTCCAGAGAATGGGACTTATTTTGTAGCCCACAATTCTATCAAGCACACGCCTTGCCTGCTGGCTGTTTACAAGGTCAAGGTCAATGCTTCTGGGGTTTTTAAGAGATGCAACAACCGCATTCTTTGTTACCTCGTTAAAGGTAATACGGCATTTTGATTTTTCGTCAAGCTCCAAAAGCTGAGACAAATGCCAGCTTATGGCTTCACCCTCGCGGTCAGGGTCGGCTGCCAGATAAATTTTATCGGCACTTTTTGCCGCCTTTTTCATTTTTGCTAAAAGGTCGCCCTTGCCGCGGATGGTGATGTACTTGGGTTCAAAGCTGTTCTCAAGGTCAACACCTAAGCTGCTTTTGGGCAAATCTCTTACATGACCGATGGATGCCATGACGGTATAATTCTTGCCTAAATATTTATTTATGCTTTTCGCCTTGGCAGGCGACTCAACAATAACAAGACTTTTAGCCATTATTATTTCCCCTCTGTTTATTCGTTCAATTTATATTTATTTCTGAAAGCAAGCTTTATTATGCCCTTAATTTCCATAATTGTCAAGAGCGAAGTTAAACGTTTTGTGTCCATAAGGGTAAATTGTTGTATTTCCTCGTAGGTTTCTTTGCCCGCATTTAAGGCATTTACAACCGCTTGCTCAAAGGGTGTGTAGGTTTTTTCTTCTTTTTCTGCTTTAACTTCGGGCTTGGTTAAAATTACCTTTTCCTCTGCCACACTTTCGCAATAATTTTGCGCACTGCGGAATTTTTCCGGCTTACGCTCAAGAAGCTCTTCCACAACATCCTTACCGGAAAGTGCGAAGGCTGCGCCCTCCTTAAGAAGGCGGTTTGTGCCCACGCTGTTTGGGCTGTCGATATTGCCGGGCACTGCAAAAACTGTTTTGCCCTGCTCTATAGCATGGCCTGCAGATATAAGCGCACCGCTTTTTTCTGCTGCTTCAACAACCACAGTTGTGTCGCTTATGGCTGTCATTACGCGGTTTCTGATGGGAAAGTTTTCTCTCATGGGGCCCATTCCCATGGGAAATTCGCTCACAACAAGCCCACCTGAGGAGGCAATTTTATTAAAGAGCTCCGCGTTTTCCTTAGGGTAGTTTACGTCTATACCTGTGCCGACTACGGCAATTACCCTTGAGCCTGCTCTCATGGCACCACGAAGTGCAGCTGTGTCGATTCCTCTTGCTCCGCCCGATACAACACAAATGTTATTTTCGGCAAAATGGTGGGCAAAGTCGGCAGCTACATTCATGCCGTAAACGGTTGCCTCCCTGCTTCCTACCATGGCTATTTTAACAGGGTAATTAAGAAGGTTAACATTGCCCCTTGTAAATAAATATGGCGGAGGGTAGGCAATATTCCTTAATTCATCAGGATAGCTCTCATCCATATATGTAATAATGCCATAGCCTGCCTTAAGTGCTTTTTCAAAGCTTTGGCATATATCTGCCACTGTGGGGCTTGTCATGTCAAGTGTCTTCTTTTTCTTTTCAAAATCACGGGCGAGCTCCTGCATTTTCTTTCTTGGTCGGTTTTTGTCGGAAAGCAAAAGCCATGCTACAAGATTTTCCACTTATATCAATCCTTTATGTAGGTTTTATTCTGCCTTACAAATTCGTACATCATAACCGAGCCTGCCACCGATGCGTTAAGGCTTTCAGCACCGCCGAGCATGGGTATGGTTACCTTAACGTCGCAGCGCTTTACTGTGTCCTTATCAAGACCATTACCCTCGTTACCTATGAAAACGGCACAGCTGCCCATTAAATCGGCATCGAACAAATGATTGGAATCTGTACACAATGCACCTGCAACAGATTTTATAGAGTTACTTTTAAGAAAGCCGAATACAGAGTCGATATTCTTGTTTCTTATTACCTTAACTGAAAAGAGGCTGCTCATAATGCTTCTTATAACCTTGGGGTTATAAAGGTCAACACAGCCCTTTGTAAGGATAACCGCCTTTGCCCCTGCAGCGTCGGCAGTACGTATGATGGTGCCTGCGTTGCCCGGATCCTGCAAATTTTCGCACACAACAATAAGGCTGTTGTTATCAAGCTCAATGTCGGTGAAGGCTAAATCCTCCATTCTGCACACAGCCATAACCCCCTGTGGTGTTACGGTGTCGGAAACGTAGTCGAATATTTTAGGTGCAAGGGTATACATTTTATAGCCTTTAAAAACCGTCAGGTCGTAATTGCACTTGTCGCTTGCAAGAATAAACTCAATCTTTGCGCCTTTTTTTGCGGCATCGTGAACATTTCTGTAGCCTTCAATTATGAACATGCCTTCTTTGTCACGAAGCTGCTTGTTAGAAAGGCTTTTTGCTAATTTTACATATTTATTGTCACGGCTTGTAATTAAACTTTCCATGGTTTTTCTCCTGTATGATGCTTATTTGCAATACTTTCAAATGTTGGTTATTAATGCAAAAATCGAGAGGCTGTAAAGGTACGGTTGTACCTCAATAGAGCCACCGTATCGGGCTGACTGAGTTTGGATGCAGAATGAATCAAACTCACTCGGGTGCAACACTTTGCAGCCGAGCAGTGCCCGACGCTGTACGCTGTACTGCGAGGGTGAGTTTGGTTTATAGCTTAAAAGCGTATATTAAAGAAATCCGCAACAAGTTGCGGATTTCCACTTTAAGCAAACATATCTATCGATTAAATATGCTCTATTTTTCTTTTTCGCTTTTAAGCGTTCTGCGCCAAAGGCAGTAGCTCGATTAAAGAGCAGCTTTAGCTGTTTCTACGAGCTTTGTGAATGCAGCTGCATCGTTGATAGCGATTTCGGAAAGCATCTTTCTGTTGATTTCAACGTTAGCCTTCTTTAAACCGTTCATGAACTTGGAGTAGTTGATACCGTTCATCTTGCAAGCAGCGCTGATTCTTGTGATCCAAAGTCTTCTGAAATCTCTCTTCTTGAGCTTTCTACCTACATATGCATAGGTCATAGACTTCATAACAGCCTGATTTGCTGTTCTGTAAAGCTTACTCTTACCGCCACGGTAACCCTTAGCAAGCTTTAAAACTTTTTTATGATGTTTTCTGGTGTTAAGTGCACCCTTTACTCTAGCCATTAGTTAATCCTC
>JAFQLL010000108.1 GCA_017414645.1 Clostridia bacterium
ATCATCAAGGCTTCTCTTGTTGATAACAACGTTACCTGTGCCGGGTACAAGACGTACTCTTGCAACGGACTTCTTTCTTCTACCTGTACCGAAATACTGTGTTACTGCCATTGTTAATTACCTCCCTTACTTAATTTCGCCTGTCCATGCCTGAGGCATCTGAGCAGCGTTATCATGTTCTGCACCCTTATAAACTCTGAGACGAGTGAGTGCCTTTGCGCCAAGTGTTGTCTTGGGGAGCATACCCTTAACAGCCATGTACATAGCTCTGTCGGAATGCTTAGCCATCATATCCTTTGCGGATGTTTCCTTAAGGCCGCCAACCCAACCGGAGTGGTGACGGTACATCTTCTGGTTAAGCTTGTTACCTGTAAGTACAGCTGCATCGCAGTTGAGGATGATTACGTGATCACCGCAGTCTGCATGAGGTGTGAATGTGGGCTTGTTCTTACCGCGAAGGATGCTTGCAGCTTCTGCAGCAACACGTCCTAAGCTCTTGCCTTTAGCATCGATAATGTACCAGCTTCTTTTTACTGTGCCGGCATTTTCCATGTAGCTTTTCATTGAAAATTACCTCCGTTTTATATATTTGAAATAAACCTTAATTTGTTGGTTTTTTCTTTCAGCATGATGTATTTTAATATAGGGAAGTGAAAATGTCAACACCTTTTTTATAAAAAAATAAAAAAGTTTATATTATCTCTTGTTTTCTCTTGTTTTCTCGTTAAAGCTCTCGTTTTCTCAAATGGCAAATTGAAAAAATATGTTGCAGAAGCGGAATATTCATTGTATAATAAAGAAAATTCGAGGATTAAGGCAATCCCTCCGTCGGAGATGCCGACACCTCCCTTTACACAAGGGAGGCTTGTAAAGCAGGTGATTAAATGAGAAAAGCGCTAAGCTACATGCGAAAGGCTGTAGAAGACTATAACATGATAAAAGAGGGCGACCACATTACTGTTGGTGTGTCAGGTGGCAAGGACAGCCTCACGCTGCTTGTTACCCTTGCAGCGTTAAGAAGGTTTTACCCGGAAAAATTTACTCTTTCTGCCATAAGCATTGACATGGGCTTTGAAGGAATGGATTTTTCGCCCATTAAAGAGCTGTGTGAAAAGCTTGAGGTTCCTTATTATATAAAGAAGACAGACATTCGCGAAATTATATTTGACGTGAGAAAAGAAAAGAACCCCTGCAGTTTGTGCGCAAACATGCGCCGTGGTGCACTTAACGAAGCTGCAAAGGAAATTGGCAGTAATAAGGTTGCATTAGGGCATCATTATGACGATGTTATCGAAACCTTCATGATGAACCAGATTTTTGAGGGTAGGCTGGGCTGTTTTTCGCCTGTAACCTACCTTGACCGTAAAGAGGTCTGGGTAATACGCCCCATGATTTACATGCCCGAATGGTTTGTTAAAAGCTTTGCAGAAAAGGAAGAATTACCCATTGTTAAAAACAAGTGCGAGGCAGACGGAAATACCATGCGAGAAGAGGTTAAAAAGCTTCTTTTTGAAATGGAAGGAAAATACCCCGGGCTCAGACAACGCCTCTTTACAGCCCTTTGTACGGCGGAAATTTCGGGTTGGAAACCTGCCAGTGCGGCAGCACAGAAAAACAAAAGGAAGTAGTCACAACTGCTTCCTTTTGTTTTTAGTGAAATCCGCCATGGGCGGGTGAAATCGCTATGCGGTGAAATTTTCGCTTTGCGAAAGTGAAATTCGCCTTTGGCGAGTTTGGGAGGATTTACCGCAGGTAAATCTTTTTATTACATAGGAAATTGCGCGCAGAATGTGCGCATATTTGCTTGTAAAATAAAAGTGTACCTTTTCGTCCCCCAAGATTGGGGGAATCGAGCATGAGCGCATCCGGTGGATGATTGAGCGAATGCGCAGAGCTGTGC
>JAFQLL010000109.1 GCA_017414645.1 Clostridia bacterium
ACGTACGGTCGTTTTTGATATAAGGTATAGTATCCAATGTTAAATACCCATCATTATATTTTACAGATATCTCTCCATAGTGCACCGTTAGCTTTTCGCTCATTTTTTTAAATTCGGTCTCAACAGATCTGTCTACAGTTACTTCAATTTCAGACCAATGTTTAATACCGCCTTCATAATAGATTGTAATCTCTCTATCATAATTCGCCAGACTTGCTTCGCCCAACCATATTCCTTTTATGCTTTTAGGCAATCGTATTTCCTTCAGATTACTACAGCCATCGAATATTTTAATAAGCGAACTGCATCCTTCGGGAATTTCTATCTTTTCAAGGCTGACGCAGTTTTTAAATACGCAACTTTGTAAATCTTTTGTTTTTGTTTTACAAAATACAACGTCTTTTAATGAACTACAACCTGCAAAAGCATCTGCACCAATTGAAATTTCTTTGCTCTTTATCAGTACTTTTTCAAGCCCTTTCATTTCGTAAAATGCGTTTGCTCCGATTTCTGAGATGTTTTCACCAATTATAACGGTTTTAACATCATTACACCATTGCTCTTTTCGCCATGGAGCCATATACATATCAGTTTTCATATATCCCAACACTTTGAGGGTGTTTCTCGGGGGACCGTCTAACGAGATATCTCTCTCAACTCCAATAAATCCGGTGGGATTTTCAGAATTAAATTCCAAAACTCCATCATTTGTGTATACCCATACACAATTTTCTTCATATTGCTGCGATTTAAAGGCCGTATTCCCAGTCGCGATTATCTTCACATCTTCCGCTAAAACAGTAATATTCCACAAACTCGTTAGAATAACCAATAAAATGAAATAACAAATCTTTTTCATATTCATTCTCCTCAAAATGCTTTAGTTGTCATTTTCTGTAATAGTACCAAATGGGGACAGACCCCTTTTGGCAAATTCAGTTTGTTATCTCAACTGTCTTTGTTTCGTTGTTCCACTCAACCGTACAACCAAAGGCTTCACTAATCGCCCTTACAGGCACCATTGTTCTGTCGTTTGTGATTTCGGCAGCACAGTCAAGTGTAATAGCTTCGCCGTTTTTATAGAGCACATTTTCGCCGATTGTTATTTTAACTTCAACATTGCCCTTTTTGCCGATTGCTGTTTTAGTTGCATCGTCCCAACTAACTTCTGCTCCCAATGCTTCAAATATAGCTCTCATGGGCACCATTGTGCGGTCGTTTTTAATATAGGGTGCCACATCTACTTTTAAAGCCTCTGTTCCCACAATAACGCTTGTACCCGTGTCAGGAACAAGGGTGTACACAGTTACTTTTTTTGATACACCTGCGTTTTGGGAAACAGCTTGCCACTCTTCTTCACTCTTTGAGTAGTATATTTTTTCAAGATTATCAGATTTTAAAGCGTCACTGCCTATTTTTTCAATATCCTTTAACCTTATAGAACGTATCCGTGTAGAATAAAGCGCTTTTTCACCAAGCACTTTCACATTTTCAAGGTTAATATAGGTCATATTACCGCAACTTGCAAACGCCTCTTCAGGCAGTTCTTCTATACCTTCTCCGATTTCCGCTCTACCGATTGTATAACCGCCGTTTTTGAAGGCACCTTCAGCCAGCTTTACATCAAAATCACCTATACGGGAAGGAATGTAAAAATTTTTCAGTCCCATATCGTGGTAAATGGGACAAAGGAGATATACAAAACCATCCTTATACTGATAATAGCAATCCAGAAGCTCAAATATTTCACCATTTAACTCAGCTTCGGAAAAATCTCTTTTTAAATATCCGATTTTGGAATTAAAGCCCATTTGTGCTGCAATGGTTTTAACCTGTGCAAAGTCAGAATAACACGTAACGTTTTGATTAACATGAGTTACAACGCCATTTTCCGCGGTTGCAAATTCGCTGTACAAAAATCCGTCATCAGGGAAATTTATAACATATACCTCTCTGACATTCGGACAGTTTGTAAAAACAGGTTCATACCAACACTTTTTTTCACCCGGATAACCCAAAGTACTTATTGCTTCCGGATACTTAACTTCAACATATTCCAATGCTGTGCAACCGTCAAAAGGAGTAGGCACATCGCTTACCTTCTTTTCGTAACCATATCCGGGAGTATTTGAATAAAGCTTTACCTCTTTAAGGCTTGTACAGCCACTGAATGCACCTCTTCCTAAAACTTTAACATTTTCAAGGTTAATTTCACGAAGGTTCACACAGCCCTTAAAAGCCTCTGTGGGGATAGTTTTTATATATTTATCCAAGGTAACCTTTTCAATTTCTGTGTTTTCGTAAAAGGCTTCCTTTGTTAATTGAACCTCATAGCCGTCAAGGCGTGCGGGAATGTAAATTTCCTTTACACCTTCCTTAACACCTATAAGCTCAAAATATCCGTAGTACCACTTTGTTTTGTCTATTTTTCCTTCGTTGAACTTATAAATACCGCCGTTATATTCAAAACTCTCAAGGCTCTTAACCTCTTGGGAATTTATATTGTTTGCGTTTTCGTAGTTAAAATATATTGCACAGTCATCTATATCAGAAAGGGTATTTACATCGCCATACAAGCCGGAATTTATCCAATCAGAAATATTGCCACCATAGAAAATTGTTTTTATCTCCCTTGACATTCTGGGGGTTATAATGCCCATGGCGTTACCGTTATTTGCGTCTATATTATTAAGACTCTTTGGCAGATATAAATTTCTCACAATAACATCAAAGGCTTGTGCCCCTATGTATTCCACACCCTCAGGCACAATAATCTCATCCATTTTAAAACTGTAGCCTAAAGAAAAAGCACCATTTTCAATTCTTTTTACAGTGTCGGGTACGGTATAAGTTAATCTGTCATTTGTTTTGAAATATAAAATAAGGCTGGTTTTGTCCTTGTTAAAGAACACGCCATCTTCTAATATATAGTTTTCATTTTCCGGGTCGATATTAACCGTTGTAACAGAAGATGGTATGCCCGGCAAATATACCGCCCCAAACATTTCCCTCTCCGTAAAGTCGAAGGTTACATCGGGACCGATGTTTAATGTTTTTATAAAAGTATAAGAGGAGAATGTTTCAATTTTTCCTATAACCTTTGTGAGATTAAATGTAGTTAAACTTGAACAGCCGTGTAATGCGGCTCTTTTAAAATTGATACAGCCTTCCTCCGGTAATTCAATTTCACTTAATTTGGCGCAACACCAAAAGGCATCTTCTCCGATTTCTTCTACAGTAGAGGAAATTTTCACGCTTTTAAGATTTTTACATTCCCAAAAAAACTTGTCGGGTATTTTTGTAACCCCTTCACCTATCTCAACCCTTGTAACTAAGGCTTTGTCAAAGGTTAAATTTTCATCGGGCACACCCTCACCCTCAAGATACAAAATACCATCTTTTATTGTTAAGGTTACTGTATTTTCTTGTGCAAATACACTTACAGTACCTATTAACAACAAAACTGCCAACATTAAGCTTACAACCTTTTTCATTTTTATCCCTCCTGTAATATATAAACGGCAAAAAGTAAATTTTTGTTAACCCTTCTGTTTATAATACTTTTCACATTGCCAAAAAGTTGCATTTTCTTAAGTTCATTATAGCATACCTGAAAAGCGGGCACAAGTAACATAACCTCTTGAGCGTTGTTGTTTATGCCACTTTCCAGCTTCAGCATAGCACAAAAAAATAACCGCATGCAACAATTTGGTCACATGCGGTTATTTTTTTAACTGAGCGGTTTTACATTCCTTCAATGCCCAGGCTTTATAGCTTTTCATTTCTTCGTTAGTGTCATCTATTGACAGCACATAATTAATTCTTCCCAGAAGGCTTTTAAGGTAACCCTCCCGTGTTTTTTCAATGCCTTGTTTTTTAATGTGCTCCTCAATGCCGAATTTTTTGCAGTAATAAACCTCCTGCCTTATGCCCTTGCGGTACCTTAAAGGAGCATTCAGCTTATCGTTTACCACAATGCCCGTTACGCATTTTTGCTGACCGTCGTGCAAAAGGGTGGTTTTTTTAGCATTCAGGAAAAAGCCCATTTTGCGAAGCTCTTGGGAAACAAACGTTTTCACCTCATCTTGGTTAAAATCGCCCGAGAAGGTTAAGTCGTCGCAGTAGCGTGTGTAGGTAATATTCCTTTCGTTGCACCAGGTGCCTACGGTGTTGTCAAAATCCTTCATGATTATGTTTGAAACAAAGGGCGAGGTTGGTGCACCCTGAGGAAGAGTGTCCTTATAGGTGCAAAGGAGCGAAAGAAGCACACGGTTACTTTCAGAAAACCTTTCCTTGGTGAAAACCTTGTTTTTTACCAAGGGGTAGTTTATGCTGTCGAAAAAGTTTTGTATGTCGAGCTTTAACAAAACCCTGTGCCCTTTATGGGGCAATGCGTTTTTTACTGTTGAAGCACCGTAGCAATATGCCCTTGCGTGGGGTGAAACAGCTTCATATGCAAGAAGGTTTCTGACAATGCTCCGCTGTACAGCTTTTAGAAATTCGTCGGGAACATGCAGCACTCTTTCGCCGCCGCTATGCTTTGGTATAACTGTTTTATGGTAATGCTTTGTACTATGGTTGCTGAGGGCATAAAGTGCCCTTGCAGAAAAGCCTAAGTCATTTGTTAAGGAGGAAAGCTCCTTATATGTAATTGTAATCATAAAAAAGCCCTCCTCCTTTCACATACGGAGCAAAACAATGCGAATCATGAAGCTGATGTGGCTGTATATGAGCCCATGAAGTGGGCATTTTTATACAGTCACAGCTGTTTCAGCTGAGTGCGCGAATACTTTTACTTAACTTGTCCCGACAACGACTCGCTGTCGGTGCCAATTAAAATTGACATACACTAATGCTCCGTTAAAGGCGAGAAGAGTTAAACCCATATTGAGTTTTCTCCTCGCCTTAAATAATACTACCGTTCATGTACCAAAAAACGTACATTACAAATATTATTTACAATTTCAGCATAGCACAAAAAATAACCGTATGCAACAAGTATATTGCATACGGTTATTTTTACTTTATAGGCTTCATGCCATTATCCCAGATAAAGGTGCGGACATATTCGCCATTGTCGCTGTTGCAGCTTACCTTAAAGGAAAAGTCCCTTGTGGTTACGGTTGAAAGGTCAATGGGCTCTTTTATAAGGTCAATTATAATATCATTTTTGTCATATGTGGTAATATATATAACCGCTTCGTCCTCCCCTTCGGGAATGGTTACGTTAACTATATTGAAGCTTGTGTCAATGGCCTGAAGCTCCCACTGCTGATGTGCACCTGCGCCATAGGTATACTGCAGAATGTCGGTGCCGTCATCGGAAAGACCGTTTAAAACATCCAGTGAAAGACCGCTTCCCACAGGTGTTATGCGGTAGTAGCCATTGTAGCGTGTGTCGGCTTCGTCATTAAAGCTTAAGAAGGCAAACTGCTGTGAGAACTTGCCCACATAGTCGCTTGTGGTAATAAGAGCACCATTTGTGTAGGAATCCTCCTCAATGCTCATTACCTTGCCTGTTTTTTCGTTTGTGAGAACATAAATGCCGCCGCCAATGTCGTCAAGGGTCCAGCTCTGAGCAGTGTCTGCCTCGTTTACGGTGTACTGCTTAACGTAGCCCTCGTCGTTAACTGCAAGGGCACTGCCTGTTTTGCGGTTTACAATGCGGTAAATGCCTTCCTTAACGTTACTTTCGGGAAGTGTAGCCTCGGTACAATCGCCCTGGTCACGGGTGTATAAAAGTGTGCCGAAGCCAAACTGGTCGAAGCTTGATGAGTGGCCGCCTGCACCGCCCTCGGGGCGAAGAGTGTCTGCTGCCTCCTTTATACCGGGCACTTCGTAGCCCTTGCGGTTATGGTAGTGGTTATATATCATTTCCCATATGGGGCGAAGACCGCCTCTGCCTGAAATGCCCGTTTGAGAAGACCATGTGCCGTTTGCGCCCGAGTACCAGTTGTAGGTTGTGAAGGGCACGTCATAATTCATTTCGTACTGTGCAACATATTCTGCACCATACATAAAGCGGTTATTTGCCCAGGAGTACAAATCGTCGCCCTGGTTCCATAAAATTTCGCACACAACAGCCATTAAGCCAACGCCCATTTCGGTGTGGCCCATGTCACGGCCTGCCTCCTGCCATTGACCGATGGGAATATCAAGTGCACTTTCTTCAGCCTCGTAAAGCTTGGGAATGGCATTAAAAATTGAGCCGTTGCCTGCACCGAACTTATAGTATTCCTGTGCTCTTTCATAAATGTCGCGTCTGTCGCAGAAAACACCCAGCGCTGTTGCAAATGCCATGTTGCACAAGTCCCAGTTTGCCCAGTAGTTCATAATGTGGGCATCGTTGTGATCATTGCCGTATTCGTTAGAGTATAAAAATCTTTCAGTTAAGGGCTTGTAAAAAACCTTTATGAGCATGTCCTGCATTCTTTCTAATTCGAAGCCCTCATAGTCACGCATAATTTCCGCAGCGGCAACTAATTCGTAGCCGTAAAGCCCTGCAGCAAGGTAACGGTCGGCGTTGCCTGTTACTGTTTTAAGGGTTTTGCTCCATGCGTTTAAAATGTCGCGCGAGCAGTTTGCATAGGCTGTATCGCCGCCTATTTTCCAGCGGATTGCGCAAAGATATGCACGATGCGCATCCTGATAAAGCTGACCGTAGTTCTGCCCTGTACCGCCACGCACAATTGTTGCCGTTGCGCGGTTTGAAGCAATCTGCGCATAGCTGTTTGAACAAAGGGTGTTGTATGTCGAAAGATATGGCTCTTCACCGTTTGCTACCTTTTGTGCAATGCGTTCAAGGTCGGCTGTTGTATTTAAAACACCCGGGTGCACAAACAGCTCGCTTTCCTTTACATAGCGGTAATTAAATGTGATGGCAGCGTTATCCTCACCCATTTCGGCTGTTATGTATTTTTCGTTCACATCTGTAACGAGAATGTACTTTTCGTTTTCATAGCTTATGCTTTCGGGAACCTTGTCCGACACATACTGTTCTCCGTACTGTAAGGAGGTTACACCTGCTTTTTCGCCTATAACAACGGGCTCGGTGTCGTAGGCAGTTTCGTTTACAATGTACTTTTCGGAAATGCTTACCATAAGCTTTTCAGCCTTCACAATGCTTATGCTGTCAATTGCTATGTTGCTTGCCCAGCCAATGCAAAGGCGGATATATTTGTCGCTCTCCTTTGGTGTTATTGCAAAGGTGTTAATTGCCCAATTTGGCGATGCCTTAATGCCCCACTTGTAATTTGTGCCGTCAAAATTGCCAAGCACATAGCCTGTGTTTGCTTTACTTTCGTCGCACAAGAATGCGTTTGACCATTCTATTGTGGTGTTTGTGTCGGCATATGCAGCAAAGGTTACAATAAAGCTTTCCTCACCTGTGTGCTCAGGAAGCGGCACATAGGGGTTTATGCTGCCCTCGGCAGTGCTTATCTTTAAGCTTTCAGCAAAAATGCCCGAGCAGTCGTTAAAGCCTTCTTTAATTGAAAAGTTATCGGAAAGTGCCTTATCGCCGCTCGTCCAGCCTGTGTAGGTGCTTGCGGTATAGTCAAAGGCGCTCTTATCAATAAGGTTTTCGCCCGTTGCGGAAATGTAGCCGAAGCCTTCCATGTCGAGTGCTCTTTCGCCCTTTTGGGGTGTGGGGTCATTTGCGTGAATTAAAAAGCTGAAGCTTTTTGTGCAGCTTTCACCTTCGTATTCAATACGTGCAGTAAGTGTTTCACGCTGTACTGCATCTGTTTTTTCATAGGATATAGTGCTGCCCGCAATTTCAACATTGTCGCTTGATGTCCATGTAACAGCGCTTTCTGCATACCCCTGTACAGATGAGGTCAGGGTTATTGTATCAGAAGAGCAATCGCCACCTATATTAAGATAGTCCGCAATGGCATAGGCTGCATTTTTTTCGCTTGTACATTCAATTACATAGTCGTAGCTGCCGGCAGTTGCATATTCTGCAGTGCCTTTGCAGTCGGCTGTGTTTTTTGCAGTAAAGTTATAAAAGCTTACACTGTCCTTTACAAGAGAAGGAAACTCAAAGCCTTCGCCTGCAAAAAGGCTGACAGCCTCGCCACGATACTCACGGTTGTTTTCGCTGTCGGTATAGACAGGAGTAACCGTCATTTTGCCTGCAACTGAGTGCACCTCTTCTTTTGTGAGGGCTTTGTTGTAAATTGTAAACTGGTCGACTAAGCCCTTGTAGTAAGGGTCGCTCCAGGGTGAAACACCAATGCCCATAACGCTGAAGGCGTCAAAGTTTACACTTATTGCTCCGCTGCCACAGCTTACGCCGTCAGCATAAAGGGTAGCGGTGGAATTTTCAAAGTCTAAAACGGTGGTAAGTGCAGTAAAGGAGGTGTCTGTGGCAGTTCTTTTGCCTGTTGTGACCTTATCAGCTCCTGCCTCGTAGCGGTAATTATAGGCATCGATAATGCCCAAGCTGTCACCATTTGAACTCATGTGTTCGTTTGACACTGAAAACAAAAACTGGTTCTGAACAGCGTTTTTCTTAACAAAGGCGTTTATCGTAACAGCACTGCATTCCTTCATTTTTGAAAGAAGCTCATCAGGCAGAGCAATGTAGCCGTTGCCGTTTAAGTTAACACAGCCCGAAAAAACGCCATCTGCGTTGGCCAGACTTCCACCTGCAACGGTGGCATTGTAGCCACCGGAGGAGTTGTCGGCAACAGTTGCCCCCTCGTTGAAATTTGCATCTTCAAATTCGTACTGTGCAATTACGTACTCTTCTAAGCTTTCGGCAGTTTCTGCCATGGCGGCAGGCAGCAAGGCTACAGTCATGCAAAAAGCCAAGATTAAAGCTATAGTTTTTTTCATATTACATTTCCCCCAATTTAACATCTACTGTAATCATACCTTAAAGCAGGATTTTTTTCAACGCTGAAAAACCCTTAAATTGTCCCGTTTTGCACGCAAAAAGGCTATAGTTCACTATAGCCTTACTTCAACATTATCCTTGATATTTATGCTGTCTTTACAAACGGTGCACTTAAATGCAAGTACATTTACCCCCTGCCGCTCAGCCTTTCTTAAGCTTTCGGCAAATTCTTTATGCCGCTCCTCATTGGGGGTAAAATACGCCCCTGCATCTGCGGCAATTACAAAAACAGCGTATGCCTCGTAGCCCTCCTTCATGCATTCACAAAGCTCGCCTAAATGCTTAACCCCTCGCTCTGTGGGTGCATCGGGGAAAAGCATAACACCATCCTTTTCCAGTGTTACACCCTTAACCTCAACAAAAGCCTTTTTATCTTCATATTCCACATAAAAATCAAAGCGAGAATTTTTATATTTACATTCACTCTTTACAAGCTTTACGATTTTAAAAAAGCTTGTGATATACTCGCCAAAAACCTTGTTCGGAGCAAGAGAGTCGATGTTATATAAAACGTCTCCCTTGTAAACTGCTACAAGGTCGTATTTTGTTTTACGCTCTATGTTATTGCTTTTTTCCAAAAACACCTTTACCCCCGGAATTAAAAGCTCACGGCACCTACCTGTGTTTTTAACGTGCACAACCTCTTCTTTCCCATCTATCAGCACATTTGCAATAAAGCGGTTGGGACGGCTTAAAAACACACCCTCTGTTATGTTTTCGTACTTCATATTTTAGTAAACCTCTTGACCTTTTCACCATTGTGCTCTACGACTTCCTCCCACATGGCTATGGGGCGCACCCATAAACCGCCCTCACCGTAGAGTGCTTTGTAAACTACCATTTCTTCCAAGGTTTCGGAATGCTTGCAAATGCCTATAACCTCGTATTTATTGCCTTTAAAATGCTTATAAATTCCTTTTTCAATCATTTTAATCACCCGTTTCAGTATAGCATACTTCATATTTCTGTGCAACAAAAAAGGAGCCGAAGCTCCTTTTTATTCAGCTGCAATCTCCTGTGTGTCTGTAGGTGTTTCACTGCTTTCTGCCATGCAGCCGCACAGCACACCAACACCCATTGTAAGTATACACAAAACTGCTATAAATCGTTTCAAATTACTATCCCCTTTCACATAATGCATATGTGAAAAATCGAAAACTATTCCATGATTTATCCATTTTATTTCACGGGAGTTAAATTAGTATTACAAATCAGTTACCCTTTGCCTGTTTTGGTATATTTTGTGATAATATATTTGTATAAGGAGGGTTTACAATGTTAAAAAAGTTATTATTGTTATTTGTATTGATTATATCCCTTGTATCATTGCCCGTTTCCGCTCAGGATGCGGACACGTTTACATACGAAATCAAAGACGGCTCAGTTATAATTACAGGATGTGATAAGTCAACAGTCGGTACGGCTATAATTCCCGATACAATCGATGGCTTCCCTGTTACCGCTATAGGTGATTTTGCGTTTTTCAATTGCGAAGGAATTACCGATTTTATTATTCCCGATACCGTTACCAACATTGGTGCATGTGCTTTTTACCACACCGCATTTTATAACGATGAGTCAAACTGGGATAAAGGCACTCTTTACATAAACGACCATCTTATTGAAAGCACCGCCAACGGAAACTTCATCGTTAAGGACGGTACACACTATATATCCGACTCCGCATTTAAATACTGCGTACGCCTTGAAAGCATAACAATCCCCGACACTGTGGTTTCAATCGGTGACCATGCATTTTCCTGCTGTGTTAATCTTAATGAAGTTAAAATGTCCAAAAACATAACTTCAATCGGCAAAAGTGCATTTATTTCTTGCGGTAAGCTCAAAAGTATAAACCTTCCCGATGCTGTTACTTATATAGGTGATTATGCTTTCCGTAATTGCGGTCTTATTACAAAAATACATCTTTCTGACAATATAACATATCTTGGTTCACATGCATTTTTCGGTTGCAAATCTTTAAACAATGTCGCTCTCCCTGACAATATAACACAAATTAATGCAAGTACATTTGCAGGTTGCTCAAGTCTTACAAGCATAGTTATTCCCCACACGGTAACAAAAATCGACAACCACGCTTTTTCAAGCTGCAATAATTTAAGTTCAATAACTATTCCGGAGGGAGTATCCTACATAGGCGATTATGCCTTTTCCTCCTGTTCCAAACTTAAAAGCATTACCTTACCCGAGAAAATGGAGCATATAGGCGAAAGAGCTTTTTTGTCAAGCGGTATTAAAGAGATAATAATTCCCCAAGGCATCACAGTTATATATAATAACACCTTTGAAAACTGCAACAGTTTAACAAAGGTTACTCTTCCCGATACAGTTACTTCAATAGGCAACTATGCTTTTGCATGGAGTGAAAAGCTTTCTTCTGTCAATCTCCCTGAAGGGTTAACAGCAATTGGCGAACGTGCTTTTCAGGACTGTGACGGACTTGTTGAGATTATTGTTCCCGATTCGGTAACTTCAATCGGCGAATGCACCTTTTGGAACTGTACAAACCTTAAAAAGGTTACACTCAGCAAAAATATGGACAAAATTGACGACTGGTGCTTTAAAAACTGCGTAAGCCTTGAGGAGGCAACTATTCCCGAGGGTGTTACAAAAATCGGTGAGCAGGCATTCAATTCTTGTCTTAATCTGCCCACGATTACAATCCCCTCTACTGTTACATCAATTGAGAAAAACGCCTTTGACAGCTGTGTACAGCTTACGGACGTAACAATTCTTGCTCCTAAGCCCACTTTGCACGACCATGCTTTTTCAAGCTGTGTAAGGCTTGAGAGAGTTTCAATATCTGACGATGCAGAGGTAGCCGACACAGCGTTTTACCGTTGTGACAAGCTTAAATCCAAGCATCACGAAAACCACCACTAAACACAAAAAAGTTACCGTTATTCGGTAACTTTTTTGTGTTTAATGGTTCTAAGCTTCGCTCTAAAATTCCGTTTATGTGCGCTATCGCCATACACCATGCCTTCCCCTTGAGGGGAAGGGGGACCGCTTCAGCGGTGGATGAGGTGTAAAAAACCTATTTTAAAGGCTCAAGACTTCGCTCTAAAATTCCGTTCATGTGGGCTATCGCCATGCCGTAGTTTACAATGGGCACACCACAATCCCTGCTCGAGGCTATGCGGTATTTCATTTCCTTTTCGTTTAACATGCACCCACCGCAATGCACAACTAAGGCGTATTTTGTTAAATCCTCGGGGAATTCGCCCCCCTGAGTAAATTCGAAGGTTATGTCTTTACCTGTGTGCTTTTTTATCCACATTGGCATTTTAACTGTGCCTATGTCGCCGCACTGACGGTGATGTGTGCACCCTTCGCTTACAAGCACAACGTCACCATCCTTTAAATTGTCCAGCTTTTTTATGCCCTCAAGGTTTGCAGCTAAATCGCCCTTATAGCGCGCAAAAAGAATGGAAAAGCTTGTTAAGGGTACGCTTTCGGGCACATCGAGCTTAACCTTGCCAAAAATCTGGGAGTCGCACACAACAAGGTTTGGGCTGTATTTTAAAACCGACTCTTTAACCTTATCCTCTTTAACAACTATACAGACAGAATTACTGTCTAAAATGTCTCTTATTGTCTGCTGCTGAGGGAGAATTAGCCTGCCCTTAGGTGCAGCAGAGTCGATGGGCACAACCAGTAGCACCGTGTCCCCTTCGTTTATTAAATCGCCAACAATTTTTTTGTCGGGCTTTTCGACGGAGGCTATTTTTACTATTTCGTCCTTCAAAAGGTCAATGTTTATGTTTTCCTTTGCGGAAACACAAATGCCGTCATCCTTACTGCCGCCCTTGTCGCACTTATTGTAGGCAACAACAAAGGGAATGTTTTTTTCCTTTATCTTTTCAATAAGCTTTATGTCATCGGGCGTTTTTTCTGTGCCCTCAACAACTAAAAGGGCAATGTCGCATTTGTTTAAAACACGATAGCTTGCCTTAACCCTCTGAAGCCCCAATTCACCCTCATCGTCGATACCGGGGGTGTCTATAATCATAACAGGGCCAATAGGCAGCAATTCCATCGCCTTGTAAACAGGGTCTGTTGTGGTGCCTAAAACGTCGCTTACAATGGCAATAGCCTGATTTGTAAGAGCGTTTATAATGCTACTTTTCCCTGCATTACGCCTGCCGAAAATACCTATATGGAGTCTCTCACCCTTTGGTGTGTTATTCAAGCTCATATTATCACCTCATGAATCTGTCTATACCGAAATAAATTACACATATGATAAGACCTGCGCCAACAATAACTTTTATAACGCGTACCCAATTTTTGGTGCTGTACTCTGCGCTTTCCCAATTAACCAGTTGAGGATATTTCCAGCGGAAAATGCCTGCCAATATAAATAGCACACCGACAGCTCCCAAAAACGAAGCTTCTATTATAAAACTCAACGTTTCCTGCATATTATCCCCTCTGTTTTTATAATATAAGTTTATTATACTATAACAACTTAATAAAATCAAGAAGTGCATATTTCCACTAAAGCCCACCACCCACAAGGCGCCAGAGGATTGGATGCAGAATTGTCAACCCGAACCGAAGGTGTATTGGTATACTCCGAGAGGTCGGGTTGACGATAACGCAAAGGCGTAAAATAAAAAAGTGTTTTAACACTTCAACCCCCTCGTTCCCCCATTCTTGGGGGATGAGAAGGTGCACTTTTATTTTACAAGCAAATATGCGCACATTCTGCGCGCAATTTCCTATGTAATAAAAGAAAAACCTCTATCGACCGATAGAGGTTTTTTACGTATAAATCTATTCTATAACAATTATGCCTTTGTGTGATCTGCGCCAATCGCTCAAGCCTTAAAGCGCCGAGAAAATTGATGAAGAACAAGCCGAACAAACCGAAGGTGTATTGGTATACTCCGAGAGGTTGTTCGGCGGATAGTGCAAAGCAAAAAATAAGAAGGAATTTCTCTTGAGAAATTCCTTCCTTAATAATCATATTAAAAAGCTAATGCTTTGCACGGTCTGCAGTATTTAATCAAGCTTTGCCTACAGAGCCAAACAATTCCATCTTTTCTTTTACTATAGTCTTAATGCCTTCGAAGCCGGGTGCAAGAAGCTTTCTGGGGTCGAAGCCCTTACCCTGAAGGTCCTTACCTTCTTCGATGTACTTTCTTGTAGCTTCCTGGAAGTAAAGCTGGCATTCTGTGTTAACGTTAATCTTAGCAACACCGAGGCTAATTGCCTTCTTGATCATGTCTTCGGGGATACCTGTACCACCGTGAAGAACCAAGGGAAGGTCACCAACGAGTTCCTTAATCTTAGCAAGAGCGTCAAAGTCAAGACCCTTCCAGTTTTCGGGGTACTTACCATGAATGTTACCGATACCTGCAGCAAGGAAGTCAACGCCTAAATCAGCAATTCTCTTACATTCCTGAGGGTCAGCGATTTCGCCTGCGCCTACAACACCGTCTTCTTCACCACCGATGGAGCCAACTTCAGCTTCGATGGAAAGACCGAGGTTGTGAGCAACGTGAACGAGTTCTGTTGTCTTTTCAACGTTTTCTTCAATGGGGAAATGAGAGCCATCGAACATGATGGAAGAGAAGCCTGCCTTTACACACTTGTAGCAACCGTCGTATGAACCGTGGTCAAGGTGAAGTGCAACGGGAA
>JAFQLL010000110.1 GCA_017414645.1 Clostridia bacterium
GTAAACAGAGGAGAAAACACTTTGTAATGCCATATGCGTTTTCCGAGCCTCGCGAGGAAATTCTCGCATGGCAATAAAATCAAATTTATTTTTTGCCTTATAGGAAATACGCAATTTCCTATAAGGTAAAAAACAAAAGCTTGCCTTCGGCAAGCTTTTGTTTTTTACTTTTATTTCATTAAAGTTCGAACGTATTTTCCACCACACCCGGTAAAACCGAGTAAATGCTTTTACCCATCTTTTTTTCAAAATAGTCTTTTATTTCAAAAAGCTTTTCCCACCTTTTAACGGTGCCTTCGTGTACGCCATGGCGCAGGCTTATATCAATCATGCGCTTTTCCATTAAAACATAGCCCGAGTGAAGAGCAATGTTATCGCAAAGGTGCATAAGGATATCGTAATCATCGTACTCAATTGAGGCAAGATAGCTTTTTGCAAACTCATATTCTTCCTCTGTAAGGTCCATCATGGAAGGGTTTATGAGAGGTTTATTTGTTGCGAAGGAATGTGTCATACTGATTCTGGCGACATCGTCCCAGCCATTTTCCATGGCATAGTTATAGCCTTCCACAATATGACGTATGCCCACAAAGCCTACACGCCTTCCAATGTCGTGCAGGGTACCGAGCACATATGCTTTTTCTTTGTCAAGCCCTGCCGCTTCGGCAATGTTTCTTGCCGCTTCGCCTGTGTACTTACAATGTTCAACCCATCTGCCGGGGTTTATTTTATTGCCCTTCTCCAGTTCAAGAAAGGCTTCTTCTATTGTAGGATACATAACAATCAACCGTTAGCCATGGAGCAAACAATAAATGCCACATAGCTTATGCAGATTAATAAGCCCAGAAGCATGATTATACCGTTTACTGCTGCAGAACTCTTCTCAACGGATGTTTCGCTATCATTTTTCCATTTTATCGAAAGAGATATCATTGCAAGGATTGCGGAAATAAGACCAAAGATGATGAGAAGCTTTGAGTCGGAGGATACCTCGTACACATTACTTTTGAAAGCAAGAATGTCGGCAATTGAGAAAATGATGTAGTTGAACATGTTACTGCCCACAACATTACCAACCATTGCATTGAAGTTACCCTTTCTTACGAGAGCAATGCTGCTTGTAAGCTCGGGAATGCTTGTGGCAACACCAAGGAAGAGAGCCCCTGCCAAGGATGCACCAAGATTATATTGTTGATCAATAAGGTCTGTAATCTTAGTTATAATAATACTTGCTATAACAAGACCAAGCGCGCAAAGCACAAACCTTGTAACAACCTGCTTTACGGTAAGGTCGTTGTCATCTTCGTTGTCGCTTTCAGAGTCATCAGATGCCATGAATTTGCAGGAGATTGCATACAATACAACAATGATTACCGATGCAATGTTGATGCTTACATGGGGGAAGGTTGTGTCTAAGCCGCTAAAGAGTACAAAACCCGTCGTAAGGTAAGCAAGCACTGTGCAGATAAGCACCTTCATATGGCTCTTGCCAACTGTTGCCTTTCTGAATGCACCTACCGCCACCAAAGTGAGCGAACCAAAAATACAAAGGTTGAAAACATCGCTACCTAAAACGTTGCCGATAATTAAACCGGGGTTACCAAGGGCAACCGCAGAAATGCTTGTTATCATTTCGGGCAGGCTTGTTACCGCCGCAAGAATAACACCACCGATAAATGCGCCGGACATGTTTGTTTTTTTGTCGAGCATGTCAACATAATCGGCACACTTGATTGAAAACAGCACTAAAACTGCCGCTGTCATAAGATACCATACAAAGATCATTTTCCACATTCCTTTCTTTTATGAAAAAAATTAAAGACCTACGCATTAAATGCGTAGGTCTTGTTATTTAAAGCTTATACGGAGCTGCTGCTCGGGTATGGCGATATAAGCTACCGCCAAAGCGGCAAACTACTCCCCTGATAAAGTAATTATATATCCTATTTCTTCCAAAGTCAATTGTTTTCTGAGCTTGTCTCGTGGTATTCCTGTTCAGTGTTAACGCTCCAGATGTTTGACTTGTCGCTTACGCCGTTAACAATATTCTTCACTGCTTCAAAAGCAGTTACCATGGAATGATCCATATTATTATAACGATGCTGACCGTTTCTGCCTATGCAGTAAAGGTTAGGAATAGTGTCAAGATAATTTATGAGTTTATCAATTTCGTAATAGGTGTCAAAGTATGCAGGATATGCTTTCTTAACCTTTTCGCGATGACAATCGCGAATTTCGGCATTCTTTTTAATAACACCCATTTTAACAAGCTCGCTCACTGCAAAGTCGACGCATTCCTTCTCTTCCATGTTCCAGAAATCGTCACCCTCGGCGCAGAAATACTCAAGACCTATCCAGACCTTGTTTTCAACGTCTTCAACCATATAGGGCGACCAGTTGTTAAAAATTTGTATTCTGCCAAGCTTTACACCCGTATCCTGAACATAAATCCAGCAGTCGGGAATAATGTTGCCCAAGGTTTTGATTTTTGTTTTATTTTTAAGGTTAAGGCTGTCTAAAAGAAGTCCAACAGTTACAAAGTCGCGGTAAGGAAGGTTTGACGCAATGCGGTTCATTTCCTCCCCAGCACCGTTAAGCCCTGCAACCAAATCCTTTATGGGCATTGTTGAAATGAGAATGTCGCATTCCATCACGCGGGATTTGTTGTTTTCCATATACTGAACAGCCGTAACCCTGCCGTTGTCGTTAACAATTTTCTTCACGTGGCAGTTCATCATGATTTTGCCACCCATTTTTTCGATCTCTTCGGCAACTGTTTCCCAAAGCTGACCGGGGCCGTACTTGGGGTAGGAAAATTCCTCTATAAGGCTTGTTTCCACCTTCCCCTCGCCTTTTTTGCCGGTGAGCTTTGCAACCATATCCTTCAATACCGCCTTTACGGAAAGCCCCTTAACTCTCTGAGCACCCCAGTCCGCAGAAATCTGTGAAGGGTGGCGTCCCCAGAGCTTTTCGGTGTAGCCCTCAAAGAACATTGAGTACAAAACCTTACCGAAACGGTTGATGTAAAAGTTTTCGAGATTATCCTCGGGAAGCTTTTTGGCAGTGGACTTAAGGTAACTGCAGCCTGCCTTTACGGTTGAGATAAAGCCCATGTTTATAAAGGTCTGAGGCTTCATCGTTATAGGGTAATCAAAAAACTTCTTTTTATAATAAATTCTTGAAATTCGCTGTCTCTTGAGCATTACCCTGTCAACCTTCGCAGGGTCGGGACCATTGGGCGAAAGCTCTCTTTCACGTCCAAGTGCAGCATCGTCAAAGGTAGCAACACCCTGAAGGGGCATGATGTTTTCCCACCAGTCTGTAACCCTTTTGTCTTTTGAGAAGAAACGGTGGCCACCAATATCCATTCTGTTGCCGTTGTGTTTTACGGTACGGGATATGCCACCTATAGAGTCAGACTCCTCAAGAATTGTAACATCGTATTCACCGCCATTTTTCAAAAGCTCATATGCTGCGGTAAGTCCGGCAGGGCCGGCACCTACAATTATCACTCTTTCCATCTATATCCTGCCTTTCTGTTACTTGTACAAAACAACCTTTCGTGCAAGAAAATTCCACACCAATACAATTGCTGTGGCAATAATTTTTGAAATCATGGGTAAAAAGCCTGCAAATTCTGTTAAAACCCACATTATAACCATGGTCATCAAAAGACCGATTATACCTATTATACCATACACAATAAATTCTGTCGACGCTGAGTGGTCACTGTTTTCTTTTGAAAAAACAAACTTCTTGGATAAAAGATAATTCACCGTGAGCCCCATGAGAAATGCAATAGGCGCACTTATGAGATAGTGCAGCCTCACAATCTCGTTAAACAGAGCAAACACACCCCAGTCGGCAATTGTTGCCCAGCCGCCTACAAATGCATAGCGAAAAAACTGCAACAATCCGTTATTCGTAGGTGTGCAAAAAATCTTTTTAAAATCAAATGAAAACAGAATACTGAAAAATTCTTTCATATCAGTCACGCCTTGTTTCAAACATATCAAAATGAAGATGCTTCGGAACCCGCTTTTCCTCGGGAGGAAGCTTCATGTAGTCCTTATAATGAGTTTTAAGTATGCCATCAAAGCCACAGGGCACGGGAAAGCTTTTGCCTTCAAAGGCCGCACTTTCACGCTCCTTGTACCAATCATATTGATAGCAATCGCCAAAATGGTCCATTGCCGAGTGGGTGCTCATAACCCACTTTTTATTTTTCTTCGAAAACATTTTTGCAACATAGTCATACATAGTCGCAATAATGTCAAGGGGTAAAAGCTTGCCGATTTTCGAAAGAACAAAAATGACAATTGCTTCTGCCTTTGAATATTTTGAATAATCTATTTTTTTACGATGCCCCATAGCCATGCCGTAGATAAATATGAGCAGCTTCGTGTGAAGTGCCTGCCCCCACTTGCTGTCGGGCACCTTGTCAATTACGAATATATCAAGTGCAGGATTTGAATACTTTCCGTTATAGAAGGAATCGTCCAGCCCTGCCTGAGTAACATTCATTTTTTTGTAGGTTATTTTAGGCACAAAGTCATAAAACTTATTATCGTCCTTCTGACCGGGAAGAATAAAACCAAAATCATCATCAAAAAGCTCGGGTGCAATTTCAATAAAACGATCATAATCCTCACGCAGCATACAGATATCTGCATCGTCGTCCCATGGTATGAAGCCCTTATGGCGTATGGCTCCCAGAAGAGTGCCTGCATCGAGCATATATTCTATGCCGTTTTCTTTCAATACACTGTCGGCCTTTTCAAGAAGAAGCATTGAAACCTCATGCAGCTTTTTCAGTTTTTCTTCATTGCTCCACTCTTCACTGTTCATCATCAAAGTTTAACCTTCTCTCTTCAACAACCAAAGGTCTTTTCATTACACGACTGTTAATGCTTATTATATATTCACCGAGAAAGCCTATGAACAAAAGCTGTACTGCACCTAAAAACAGCATTCCCAAAAGAATGGGTGCCTGACCTGCAGCAAAGCGGTTCCAGTACATGAGCTTAAGAATGAGGTATACAATACCCAGCGCAAAGCTTGCAAAGCCCACAAAGAAGCCCGCAAAGGTTGCCAGTCTTAAACCTATTTTTGTGTAAGAGGTAAAGCTGAGCATTGCCGCATCGTAGAGCGAATACCAGTTGTTTTTGGTTTTGCCCGCACGGCGTCGGGGTTGAGTGTAAGGAACATCTTTTCTTTTACCGCCCAGCTCCGCTACAATTCCTCGAAGGAAGGGTTTGGGGTCATCGAGCTTTCTGAGCACTTCAATAAAGGACTGGTCATAGAGAGCAAAGCCCGTAAAGTGTTCAATCTGTTCAACGTCGCTCATTTTCTTTATCATTTTATAGTAAATACTTCGAAGCAAATACACCAATTTGTTTTCCTTGCTGGAGGTTTTAATTCCGCACACAATGTTGTAATTACCCTTTTCCCATTCAGATACAAAAACAGGTATCATTTCCACAGGATCCTGAAAATCTGCCGCAAGAAGCACCGCGCAATCGCCTGTCGCCTGCAAAAGACCATAATAAGGCGAATTGAACTGGCCAAAATTCTTTGCATTAAAAATTGCCTTCACCTTTTTGTTTTCCTTGCAGATTTCCCCGAGCAGCTCACGGGTTTTGTCCTTAGAGCAGTTATCTATAAAAATTACTTCGTAATCATAGTCTGCAAGCTGCACATCAAAAAGATTGGTTACAGCCTCAGCCATTGGTTTAACATTTTCTTCTTCGTTATATGTGGGAATTACTACGCTTATCTTCTTCATAACCGTACCTCCATCAACACACAGTTTACGTCATTATATTTTATAATACCAAAAAAAATCCCTCATGTCAAACTTTATGCTCATTTTATTGACAAAGAAACAACAAAAATGTATACTTAAGGAAATCAGCAACGCTGAAAAGGAGCAAAGTTATGCAAAAAAATAAGCTTTTCACCCTACTTATATATTCTTACCTTGCCCTGCCCTTCTTCATTTTTTCTGCAGGGTTTCTCAAGTGGTATTTTGCAATTCCCGTATGTGCATGCATTTTAGCAGCTGTTTTTCTTTCCTGCCGCGACAGCAAGGCTATGTTTTCCTTGCCCTTTGAGCGCTTTACCGCACTCCGCATCACAGGCGGTATAGTCATAATTATTGCAATGGTGCTTTTGTCGGGCATAGGAAATGTATTATGGCAGAACAACGACCATGCAACACGCAACACGCTTTTTGACATACTGGTTAATTATTCCTGGCCGCCGAAATACATTACCGATGCAGGCAATGAGGTTGGCATTGTGTATTACATCGGCTTCTGGCTTCCATCTGCGCTTTTAGGTAAAATAACCTCCCTTGGCATGGGCTATGTGTTCCAGATAATATGGGCTGTATTAGGGCTTTCGATTATATGGTATCTGCTTTGTGTTATACACAAAAAGATTGTTATTTATCCTTTGGTGATTTTTTTGTTTTTCGGTGGCATGGACATTATCGGTCACCGTCTTGTAACAGTCCTTTACGACCAGCTTACCAATTTACAGATAGGCACCTGGGCATTTTCTCAGGGCAGCGCACTTACAACCCACATTGAATGGTGGAGTGCCTATTATCAGTATTCCTCCCATACAACACAGCTTTTCTGGGTATTCAACCAGTGCTTGCCGGTGTGGATTGCAACCCTTGTACTGCTTTTGGAAAAGAATAATAAAAACCTTGTTTTCATAATGGGGCTTACTCTCTTATCAAGTACACTTCCATTTATCGGGCTTATCCCCATTTTTGTGTGGTGCGCAGTATGCAATCACGAAGACGGCCTTCTTACACGAAGCCTTACAAAGGATGTAAAGCATTCCTTCTTTTCGCTTTTTACATTCCAGAACGTGGCAGGCGGTGGCTTGTCAGGCATAATTTCGTTTTTATACCTTATAGGAAACATTGCCTCAACAACATCCTCCGCTTCAGCTGCAGCCTCTGCTGCTGTTCAAAGCAGCGAAAAGAGCTTTTCGCTACCGGTATTTTTCGAAGTTTTTGCCGTGGGAGCAGCGCTCGTTTGTCTCAGCTATTTCAAAGGCTCAAGGAAGCTCTGGAAATTCGCATACTTGGCTCCATTGCTGCTACTGGCATACCTTATGGCAAAAACCAAGCCCATAAAGCTTGAATTTTATCTTTTGTTTATTCTGTTGGAATTTATTCTGCTGGCACTTGTTATCTTCCCTGCCTGCAGAAAATCCTCTTTGTTTTATATATCACTGTTCTGTCTTCTCATAATACCATTCTTTACGGTGGGAAAATCCATCGACTTTTGTATGAGAGCTTCCATTCCTCTTCTGGTAGTGCTGTGTCTGTTCTCACTTGAAGCTTTAAAAAAATATTTCAACACAGAAAAGCAGCTTCTTGCCACACTTTTATGTATAATTCTTATGCTGGGAGCATTAACCCCCGTTAAGGAAATTGCCAGAACAATTGAAGCCACTGCATATGAGATAGAAACAAAAGGTAAGGTCGTAAACGACAACAAAACCGAACACCAGGTTTTCGGCGGTAAAAACTTTACAGGCAGAACAAAGGACAGCTTTTTCTTCGAAATACTCGCTAAATAATCAAACAGCTGCAAAAACAATTGTTTTTGCAGCTGTTTTTAAGTTCAGTATTACATAAGCGGAGCAATAAGGCGCAGTATTGCGTGATAGGTACTGCCCCAAAAACCGTCAAAGCGCTGAAAGTCGGTTATCCTTTCACATTTTGAAAGGGTTTCTTCCATGTCCTTTTTCATTTTTCCAACAACAGGTGCCTTATAAAACACACAGCCACATTCAAAGTGGTGGCACATGCTCCGAAAGTCCAGATTAATTGTGCCTGCACAGGAAATAACATCGTCCGAGACAAAGCCCTTTGCATGAACAAAGCCCGGGTTGAACTTATAAATTTCCACACCCGAATTAATAAGTGTGCGATAGTAGGATTTTGTCATTGAATAAACAATTTTCTTGTCGGGTATACCCGGCACAATTATTTTTACATCCACACCTTTTTTGGCGGCAAGACACAGCGCACTGTTGAGCTCATAATCGGGAATGAGGTAAGGGGTGTAAATGTAGATATATTTTTTCGCATTGTTAACAGCACTGAGATACACGTTTTCGCCTACAGTATCGTCGTCAAGAGGAGTGTCGGCAAAGGGTTGCACATAGCCGCAATTTTCAAAGGTGACTTCAGCATTTTCAAGAAACCTTGCAGCGTCCTCGTCCTTATCACGGAAGGCATACCATAAATCGAGAAACATTATGGTAAAGGCTTTTGCCCCTTCCCCTTCTATTTTTACGGCATTGTCCTTCCAGTAGCCATATTTTTCAATTTTGTTTATATATTCGTCGGCAATGTTTATTCCGCCGGTAAATGCAACCCGGGAATCAATTGCAAGTATTTTTCTGTGGTCTCGGTTATTCATTGCCGCACTTATAACAGGGAGATAAGGGTTGAAGGAGAAGCACTTTATGCCCTTTTCCTGAAGCTTTTTTCCATAGCCAAAGGGCACGGAAAACACGCTTCCCATATCGTCGTATATAAAACGCACCTCAACGCCCTCTTTAGCCTTTCTTTCCAGGGCATCTACAAGACGCGAGAGCATTTCTCCATCATCAACAATGAAATATTCAAGGAATATGAATTTTTCAGCTTTTTCTATTTCTTCCAACATGGCAGGGAATGCTTCCTCGCCCGAGGCATAGTATTCTGCACGGGTGTTTTCATACACACCATAACGAAGATTTGTTAGATATTTACTCTGAATGTAGAGCCCTTCATCCTCTTTCTTCAATCGTTCAGAAGCTTCGCCATCGGTTATTCGATAGCTGTAGTTTTTTCTTTCGCCATCATCTACTGCTCTTCTTAAGTGGCGGCGAGGACGTTTCCCACCCATGAGAATGTATAAAAGGCTTCCGAAAACCGGTGTTACAAGTATGAATACTACCCAAGCCATTTTTATTGCAGGGTTGCTCTTTTCATTTATGACAAAAAGCACCGTAACAACGCTCAGTGCCCTTATAAGGTTATTAACCTCGCTTGCCCTGCCTTCAAAAACCTTGCTTACAGCAATAAGAAAGCCTATCTGGGCTACAAGTGCAATGCTCACAACAAGAAATCGGTTCATTGCAGGCTTTAAAAGCTTCATACCATCACCACCTTTTCTTCATTTTATCACAAAGCGACCTTATCATACAATAAGGTCGCTTCTATTTTTACTTATTATTTACAGTTTATTTAATATTAACCACAGCTTGAGCAGCCTGAGCAGTTGCCTGAGCAGCCGCCTGAAATCTGTCCTGTCATGAAGTATGTGAGAATAGAATTCATCTGCTGAACAACACTCTCAAACTTCTGCTGAGCCTCATAATATTCGCTTATTGTAGGATGGCTCATAACCTTTTCATAGCTCTCTTCAAGCTGAGAACGGATTTCTGCCATTCTTTCGTCGCTTACCTCAGCTGCGTTGATTTCTTCTGCCAAAGCCTTTCTTACGTTGTTGTATTCAACCAGAAGTGCCATAGATTCTTCGTCCTTGTCCTGCTTTTCCTCGGCAGCCTTAAGGTTTTTGTATTCCTCGCTGTCAACAATTGCCTGACCTAATTCTCTTGCTTTTGTTAAAATTTCACTCATAATATAATCTCCTTCCTTATATGGCTCCCTCTTTGAGGGAGCTGTCAGCAAAGCTGACTGAGGGAGAGCGCGATTATTCGCAAACCTCTCCTAACAAAATCCAGGTTTGCGCCCTGGTTATTTTCACTTTTATAATTTGCCCCACAAGGCTTTCATCGCCGGAGAAATTAACTATTTTGTTGGCATAGTTTCTGCCTGTTAAAACGCCCGCTTCCTTGCTTACGCCTTCAACTAAAACCTGTTGGATTTCGCCCTCACATTTTTTGTTAAGCTCGTAGCTTATAGCATTCTGCACCTCTAAAAGGCGGTCAAAGCGAGCCTTTATTTCTGCCTCCGTTGCCACAAAATCCATCTTTGCGGCGGGAGTGCCCTCTCTCTTGGAATATATAAACGAAAAGATGCTGTCATACTTAACAGTTTCAAGCATGCTTATTGTGTCTTCAAAATCCTCTTCGGTCTCTGTAGGAAAGCCAACAATAATATCGGTTGTAATGGCTAAATCCGGCATAAGAGCCTTTGCTTTGTTTACAATGGAAAGATATTTCTCTCGGTTATAAACGCGGTTCATTTCTTTTAAGAGCTTATCGCTCCCCGACTGAAGGGGCAAATGGAGCTGGTGGCAAATTCTTTTACCATTTGCCATAACCTCTAAAACCTTGTCTGAAATGTCCTTAGGATGGCTCGACATAAACCTTATGCGTTCTATGCCCTCTATTTTGTCAACCTCACTAAGCAAGGTTGCAAAGCCCTCACTCATACCTAAATCTTTGCCATAGCTGTTTACATTCTGTCCAAGAAGGGTTATTTCCTTAACGCCTTTTTCGGCAAGAAAACGGCACTCGTCAAGCACAGCTGTGAGACTGCGGCTACGCTCTCTGCCCCTGACATAGGGCACAATGCAGTAGGTGCAGAAATTGTTACAGCCGTACATTATGGAAACAAACGCCTTGCAGCCACCATCGTAATTAGTTGGCACGTTTTCGCAAATGCAGTCAATTTCCTGCCTTTCAACAACACGGCATTTTTCCTCAAGGAGTACCCTTTCTAAGAGAGCGGGGAATTCTGCCATAGCACGGGTTCCTAAAATCATGTCAACGTGAGGATACTTTGACTTCAGCTTTTTGCTTACATCCTCCTGCTGGCTCATGCAGCCTGCAATTGCTATAACCAGATCCGGCTTTTTAGCTTTAAGATGCTTTAATGCACCAATGTTGCCGAAAACCTTTTTCTCGGCATTCTCACGCACAGCGCATGTGTTGAACATTATAAAGTCTGCTTTTTCTCTATCAGGGGTCAGAGTGTAGCCCATTTTTTGAAGGATGCCTTCATACTTTTGCGAGTCGTTCACATTCTGCTGGCAGCCATAGGTTTCAACAAGGGCAAACTTTTCCTTGCCGTTAAAAAGAGCTTTCACCCTTGCCATTATTATTTCTTTTTCCTTAAAATCTATCGTCATAATATCACCAAAAGAAAACATTCACCACCGACATTTTCGGCGGTGAATGTTAGTTATATCATTCTGCACTCTGCATTTTGCATTCTGCACTTGATATTTCAAGCTTACAAGGTTGAAATATCAATAATGCCTACATCGCCTGCAGTCTTCTGTTCAATGCTTGTAAGCAATGCCTTTGCAGTGTCAAGGCTTGTAAGGCAGGGAATGCTTCTTTCAACGCTTGTACGTCTGATCTTAAAGCCGTCACGGTTATGCTGCCTTCCTCTTGTAGGTGTGTTGATAACCAGATCGCAACCGCCACCTGAGATAAAGTCAAGAATATCGGGAGCACCTTCAGCAATCTTGTTAACCTTCTTTGCGTTTACGCCGTTGTCAATAAGGTACTTACAGGTACCGCCTGTTGCGTAAATTCTGAAGCCGTGCTTTTCAAATTCCTTAGCTAAAGCACAAACCTCTTCCTTGTCTGTATCTCTTACAGTAATAAGGAGGTTGCCCTCTGTAGGAATTTTCATGTTGCTTCCCACAAAGGACTTATAAAGAGCTTCGTGGAAGGTAGGAGCAATACCTAAAACTTCGCCAGTAGACTTCATTTCGGGGCCAAGGCTTGTATCAACATCGTGAAGCTTTTCAAAGCTGAATACAGGCATCTTTACTGCAACATAGTCAGCAGCAGGATTAAGACCTGTACCATAGCCCATATCCTTAAGCTTTTCACCCATCATGGCTCTTACTGCCAGCTTTACAATGGGAACGTTTGTTACCTTGCTGATGTAAGGAACCGTACGGCTGGAACGGGGGTTAACCTCGATAATGTAAACGCCGTCGGGTGCTACAATGAACTGAATATTGATAAGACCTACAACATTAAGTGCTCTGGCAAGCTTTTCTGTGTAGTCTATAATTGTGTCGATATCCTTCTTGGAAATTGTCTGTGTGGGGTAAACGGAAATAGAGTCACCTGAGTGAACACCTGTTCTTTCAATGTGTTCCATAATACCGGGAATGAGAATGTCCTCGCCGTCACAAACTGCGTCAACCTCAACTTCCTTACCGACAACATACTTGTCAACAAGGATGGGGTGCTCCTGCACGCTGCGGTTGATAATTTCCATGTAAACTGTTATATCACGGTCGTTATAAGCAATTTCCATGCCCTGACCGCCCAATACATAACTGGGGCGAACAAGCACGGGGTAGCCGATTTCGTTAGCTGCTCGGATTGCTTCCTCGCAGGTGAATACTGTTCTGCCTGCAGGACGGGGAATGTTGTTTGCTTCCAGAATTTCGTCGAAGAGTTCTCTGTCTTCTGCTCTGTCAACGTCCTCAGCTTTAGTACCAAGAATTCTTACGCCCATGTCCTTAAGTGCCTTTGTAAGCTTGATAGCTGTCTGACCACCAAACTGAACAATAGCACCGTAGGGCTGTTCAAGGTCTACAATGTTTTCAACATCCTCGGGGGTGAGGGGTTCAAAGTAGAGCTTGTCTGCAATGTCGAAGTCTGTAGAAACAGTTTCGGGGTTGTTGTTTACGATAATTGTTTCGTAGCCGAGGCTCTTAAGTGCCCATACACAGTGTACGGAGCAGTAGTCGAATTCTATACCCTGACCGATTCTGATAGGACCGGAGCCAAGAACCATAATCTTCTTTTTGCCTTCCTGTGCTTCGCCCTTGGACTCGTTTTCACTGCCATAGCAGGAATAGTAGTAGGGTGTTACAGCTTCAAATTCAGCAGCACATGTATCAACCATCTTATAGGCAGGCATAATGGAGTTTTCCTTACGCATAGCCTTTACAGCCTTTTCGTCCATGCCAACATATTCGCCGATAATCTTGTCTGTATAGCCGTAAATCTTCGCCTTTTCAAGAAGCTCGGGAGTGAGATTGCCCTTTTTGAGTTCTGTACCGAGATCAACAATGGCCTTAATCTTTGTAAGGAACCAGTTGTCGATCTTTGTTATATCGTGAATTTCTTCAACTGTAATGCCGCGAAGAAGTGCCTGAGCAATAACAAACAAACGCATGTCGTCGATCTTTTTAAGTTCTTCGTAAAGCATTTCCTTTGTAAATTCTCTGTACTGAGGCAAATCGAGCTGGAAAATGTTGAGTTCAAGAGAACGAACAGCCTTTAAGAGGGCACCTTCGAAGCTTGTTGCAATGCTCATAACCTCGCCTGTAGCCTTCATCTGTGTACCGAGCTTTCTTTCAGCTGTTACGAACTTATCGAAGGGCCACTTGGGGAACTTTGCCACAATGTAGTCGATTGTGGGTTCAAAGCCTGCAAAAGTTTTGCCTGTTACAGCATTCTTGATTTCGTCCAGGTTGTAGCCCATGGCAATTCTTGTTGCAACCTTTGCAATGGGGTAACCTGTCGCCTTACTTGCCAATGCAGAGGAACGGGAAAGGCGGGGGTTAACCTCGATAACTGCATATTCAAAGCTGTTGGGCTCTAAAGCAAACTGAATGTTACAGCCGCCTTCAACGCCAAGCTTGTTTATAATTTTAAGTGCCGCTTCACGGAGCATGTTGAATTCCTTAGTTGCAAGGGTCTGAGCAGGCGCAACCACAATACTGTCGCCTGTGTGAACGCCTACAGGGTCCAAATTTTCCATGGAGCAGATTGTAATAGCACTGCCGGAAGCGTCGCGCATTGCCTCAAATTCAATTTCCTTCCAGCCTGCAATACATTTTTCAACCAGGATCTGACCTACTCTGGAAAGGCGGATACCATGAGGTGCAATCTGAGCGAATTCTTCTTCGTTTTCAGCAATACCGCCGCCTGTACCACCCAATGTGTAAGCAGGACGGATAATTACCGGGAAGCCGATTTCCTTTGCGAACGCCAGACCGTCGGCATAGGTTTCAACAACCTTCGATGCTATACAGGGCTGATTAATGTCTTCCATTGCATCCTTAAAGCCCTGACGGTCTTCCGCCATGCGAATTGTTTCGGGGCTTGTACCAAGGAGCTTTACGCCATGCTCCTCCAAAAAGCCTGTTTCTGCAATTTCCATTGCAAGGTTCAAGCCTGTCTGTCCGCCAAGTGTGGGAAGGATAGAGTCGGGCTTTTCTGCAAGGATTACCTTCTTCAAGGTTTCAACGGTCAAGGGTTCAATATAAACCTTGTCCGCAATGTCCTTATCTGTCATGATTGTAGCAGGGTTGGAGTTTATGAGTACAACCTCCATGCCTTCCTCCTTGAGAGTACGGCATGCCTGTGTGCCTGCATAGTCAAACTCGGCAGCCTGACCTATAATAATAGGACCTGAACCGATAACGAGAACCTTTTTAACATCAGTATTCTTAGGCATTTTCATTCCCTCCCATCATGCTTACAAAGTTGTCGTAGATAAAGTCTGTTTCATGGCAAGGAGAAAACTGCACTGTGATAATGTTCTTACCTGTATACTTAAGACCTTCAATTGTGGAGTCGTTAATGTTGTACTTGCTTACAATTGCAACACTTTA
>JAFQLL010000111.1 GCA_017414645.1 Clostridia bacterium
TAAAGTAAACAGAGGAGAAAACACTTTGTAATGCCTTTGTAGCTTTTCCGAGTCTTGCGAGGAAATTCTCGCACGGCAATAATATAAAATTTATTTTTTGCCTTATAGGAAATGCGCAATTTCCTATAAGGCAAAAAAAGAGACCTGACATGCAGGTCTCCGTTTTATTCAATTGCTGTACTCTTCCACTTGCCTCTTGCGTAAAATAGAGCTGTAAGAATTGCACCTAAAACCCAGGATGCAAGAAGAGAATACTGTATACATTCGCTTCTTCCGTAGGGTAACAGTTCGCTTCTTGTAAGGTAAGAAATTCCGTATGCAATGGGTACACGAACCAAAACGGTTGTAATAAGAGAAATCCACATAGGTGTCATTGTGTCCCCTGCTCCTCGCATTACACCGGAAAGGCTTTGAGTAACTGCTACGGCAATATAACCTACAGCCAGAATTTTCATAAGATAGTAGCTCAATTCCACCAGCTCCGCTGTTTCGGTAAACACACCCATGAGCGGCTTACCAAACAGAAGGATTGTGCCTGTGATTATGGCAGAACAGGTTACAGCAATAAAGGTTCCCTGCTTTGCACCGAGAGACACTCTGTCGTAAAGCTTAGCACCAACATTCTGCCCGGAATAAGTTGTCATAGCAGTGCCGAAGGAAAAATTGGGCATCATGGCAAAGCCATCAACTCGCATAATAACAACATTTGCTGCAATAAACATTTCGCCAAATCTGTTTGTAAGAGACTGTACAATTATCATTGCAGAAGAAAAAATTGCCTGTGTAAGCCCGGATGGTATGCCAAGGCGAATTATCGTGCCTACATATTGCTTGTTGAATTTAAGATATTTTAACCCAAAGTCAAAGTATTCGTTCATTTTTGCCAGCTTTATAATACAAAGCAAGGACGAAATAATCTGCGCAATAACAGTTGCCAATGCAACACCGCCTACACCCATTTTTACAACCGCAACAAAATAAACGTCAAGAACAATGTTTATTACGGTTGCTGCCAGAAGGTATACAAGCGCAGAAAAAGAGTCACCCATACCGCGGATAATACCGCTGAGAATATTGTAATAAGCCATGCCTGCGATACCTATAAGAGAAATCATAAGATAATCTGCACAACCGTCAAGAATGGTCTCAGGCGTATTGAGCATAACAAGCACAGGGCGGATTAAAGGCGCTGCAACCAAAATTAAAAGAAGGCACGCAACAGCTGTAAGGGTGATACAATTGCCTATAGTGTAAGACAAACCTTCTCGGTTTTTTGCCCCGAAATACTGTGAAACCATGATTGTGGCACCTGCCGATATGCCTATAAAAAGCACAAGCAGCATATTAATTATGGGCCCTGCACTGCCAACCGCAGCCAACGCGTTATCGCCTATATACCTGCCAACAACAATGCTGTCAACTGTGTTATACAGCTGCTGAGCTATATTTCCTATCAGCATGGGAAAAGTAAAAAGCAATATACTTTTCCAAGGGCTGCCCACAGTCATGTCTGTAGGTGCAAATAATTTTTTAAGCATATTTCTAACCTCTCTATAGCAACAATAAAAGACTGTATAAAACAGTCTTTTATTGTATTTATTATTTTACAAGACCTAAAAATTTAAGTACACAAAGGATAATTCCCACGAAGCCGTAAATTTCCAACAGTGCACCAACAAGCGAAAAAATGATGCCAAGTACAGGTACACCTGCAAGGATTGAAACAAGCCAGCCTACAACTGCACAAACCACAAGGAAAATAACAAGCTGTACGATGAAAGATACAACGTTCTTTTCTGCAATTTTAAAAGGTGTGGGCCAAAGCTTTTTTACCATGTCCATTCCGTTCACCTCCTGTAAAAATTTGGTTTTTACCCACAAATATGGGATATATCATAATCATTTTACTATATTATTACAAATAATGCAATAGTTTATTGAGGGTGAAATATATAAAAATGAGGCAAATTGTTGTTGACAAAATGGCTCATATATGCTAAAATAATCAAGTAAATTGAAAACGGCCTTATAGTCTAGCGGTCCAGGACGTCGCCCTCTCACGGCGAAGACCGGGGTTCGAGTCCCCGTAGGGTCACCAAACAAAAAATGCCATCCATTTGGATGGTATTTTTTGTTTAAGGCTACAGCATGGCGAACCACGCGGTTCGATAAGCTTCTGCCCCAAGAGTACAAGCCTTGCGAAGTACGATTGGTTTGGCAGAGCTTATGCGAAAACCGTCCGCGATTGGCGAGCAGAAAGCGACGACAGAGCGGCTACGGTTGACCGCGTCCCCGTAGGGTCACCAGAAAAAGCACTTCATAATAGGTGCACTGTTAAGGATAGTATTTTAAAAGGCAGAAACGATTGATTTCGTTTCTGCCTTTTCTGGTAGGGGCGATTCTGTCAAGTGTGACTTGGTTTACAAAATGTCCGAGGACATGGTTTACACTTTTTCGGTTGCCCTTGGGTCATTTTCTATACGATACGCTGTTTTAGAAACGATCTTCTTTTCATCAACATTTATTCTTGCAATCTTAAATTGACGAAAGTAAACGTTTACAAAACCCGGAATAGAAGATTCTTTTACCGCAACCATCTTGTCTGCAAAAGCTTCGCTAAAGTAATACCAGTATTTCGAATAATA
>JAFQLL010000112.1 GCA_017414645.1 Clostridia bacterium
TAAAGTAAACAGAGGAGAAAACACTTTGTAATGCCTTTGTAGCTTTTCCGAGTCTTGCGAGGAAATTCTCGCACGGCAATAATATAAAATTTATTTTTTGCCTTATAGGAAATGCGCAATTTCCTATAAGGCAAAAAAAGACCGATTTTATGAAAAATCGATCTTTTAAAATCAGTTTTCTTCTGCGTCTTTCTTTTCGCACACTTTTACAAGTACGCTTAAAACTCTGGCTGAATCGGTGCTTGTAACCGTAAACTTAAGGTTCTCATATTTGAAGCTATCTCCAACGTCGGGGATTTTTTCAAGCTGAGACGCCACAAAACCGCCAACAGTATTGATGTCGTCATTTTCCTCTTCATCAAAACGAAGTTCAAAGAACTCGAACATATCTTCCAATGTTGCAGATGCATTAACCTTGTAAACATTGTCTGAAATCTTTTCAAATTCGCTTTGTTCAACGCTATCGTACTCGTCCCAGATTTCGCCTACAAGTGCCTCTATTATATCTTCCAGTGTTACAATACCTTCAGTGCCGCCATACTCATCACTAACAACCACAATGTGGGACTTGGTTTCCTGTAAAAGTCTTAAAAGCTTGGAAATTTTCATTGTAGAGAAAATGAACTTCACGGGCTTTATGGCACTTTCAAGTCGGAACACTTCGCTCTTTTCTTCCAAAACAAAATCACGATGTGTCAGAACACCGATAATGTTATCGATGGTGTCTTTATATACGGGCAGTCTCGAAAAGCCTGATTCTTCAAAAATTTCAGCAATCTTTTCTTTGTCCCATTCAACGTCAATGGCAACAACATCCACACGAGGCGTTAAAACTTCATTTACTTCGATGTCATTAAATTCAATGGCGTTTTTGATAAGCTCGCTTTCCTGAATGTTTATGCCACCATCCTGCTGAGCCTCGTCAACAATCGTAAGAAGCTCATCTTCTGTAATTACATCATCAGCACCGAAGTCAAACACCTTGTTAACAATCTTTTTCTGCCAGGTCATGAAGAAAAAGCTCAAGGGTGTTAAAACTATGGATAAAGCATTAAGAAATGGTGCAGAAAACATTGCAAAGGTTTCGGGTGCCTGTTTTGCCATTGACTTAGGAGTAATCTCACCAAAGATAAGCACAAGCAAAGTCATTACAACGGTAGAAACAGTTGCCGCAAGGTTTGCATCATTTATAAGCTTTGCAAAAAGAAGTGTGGCGATTGTAGATGCAGAAATGTTAACAATGTTGTTACCAATAAGGAGCGTGGAAAGAACCTTATCAAAGTTTTCGCTCATTTTCAGAACAAGCTCTGCTTTCTTGTTTCCATTTTGTGCCATGTTTTTTATTCTGGCACGGTTAAACGCAGAAAAAGCTGTTTCACTCGCTGAAAAGTAGCCGGATAAAGCAATCAGTATTACCAGAACCAACCATAGACTACTGTCCATAAAATTAATCAAATCCTTTTTTATAAATTTCCTGTATATCTTATATCAATTACGATTTTTTGTCAAGTGCCACAAAATAAAACAAAAAGCTGTTGATTTATCACAGAAATTTTGATAAAATGCTTATGTTGATAATTTGACACAAACAGAAAGGACGGTGCCGGGAATAAATGTTTAATTACATACACGAAATAGGCTTGGATTTAGGCACTTCCAATGTCCGTATAAGCACAAAGAAGGGTATTGTTTTAAATGAACCTTCAATTGTTACAATGTATCGTTCCAGCAAAACAATTCATGCCGTAGGCCTTACAAGCGAGGTAATGCTTGGCAGAACACCCATGGGCATTATTGCTGTTCACCCCATGAAGGACGGTGTTATTTCCGACTATAAAGCAACAGAAGAAATGCTTACGGTTTTCATAAAAAAGGTATGCTCTCATAACATTATAAAGCCCTTGGTTGTTGTTTCCGTTCCCGGTGGTGCAACAGAGGTTGAAAAAAGGGCCGTAATCGACGCGCTTTTGAAAAGTGGCGCCCGTAAGGTACACATTGTTTCCTCCCCCATTGCTGCGGCAATAGGTGCAGGCTGCGACATTTCGCGTCCCTCCGGTATAATGGTTGTTGACATAGGCGGCGGTGTTACAGATATTGCTGTTATTTCAATGAACGGCATTGTGGCATCGAGCTCACTTAAAGTTGCAGGCGACCGTTTTGACGATGCAATTGTCCGCTATGTTCGTAAAAAGTTTGCAATAATCATTGGCGAAAAAACAGCTGAGCATGTTAAGAAGGACATTGGCTGTGTTGCAGAAAGACCCGATAGCTTAAACTGTGAAATTAAAGGCAGAAGCCTTGTTTCCGGTCTTCCACAGTCAATGCTTATTTCCTCAGGTGAAATTATGGAGGCTTTAGAAGAGCCTGTAAATACAATTATTGAAGAAATAATAAATGTGCTTGAGCAAACACCGCCCGAGCTTGCAGGCGACATTTCTGACCGCGGCATTATTCTTACAGGCGGCAGCAGCCTTCTTTACGGCTTTGATAAGCTCATTTCAAAAGCAACAGGCATTAAGGTAACAATGCCCGAAGACCCCATGACAACTGTTTCAAAGGGCACAGGAAAATTCCTTTTAAAGAAAAATTTATTATAAGAGCAAAAGGACCGATGCATTGCATCGGTCCTTTTGCTACCCATAGTCGCCGCTACATTTGCCTGGCTCACAGGCTCCACAGTGCCTCCCTTGCCTAAAGGGAGGGGGACCGCTTCAGCGGTGGAGGGATTATTATAAACTCCTCTCGCCCTCTCAACCTCGCTAACGGCACCAACCGCACCTCTTTCAGCCCGGTCAATCAGCTCTGTAACATTGCCTTTGGTAAGCATCGGTGTCTTTTCCTTGCTTCGGATAGCATCTCTTGCTTCCTTTATGGCAATAAGTCTGTCCTGTACGCTGTCTGCATCATTAAGCAGAGCGCCCATGTTGACAAGCTCCTCGTACACAACATCAACACCTATGCCCGCTGTCCTGCTCCAACCGCCAACGCCGAATATGCCCGACAGTTCCCTAGTCGTCAAATCCTGGCTGTCTTCCTTTTCAACCAATACCCTGCTGCCTCTCTTTCGCATGCTCTTAAAGTATTGGCTCAACACATCGTCACTTGCATCAGCTTCACCGTAGTATACCATGTCGTTCTTAAGTATGGAATCACGGAGCACCTCTCGCCATGCCTTAGCCTTCGCCTCATCACCCTTTGCCACGCTGTCAGCCAATCCCTGCACCGCCTGCAGGCTGTCATCGCTCAAAGTGTTCCCAAGCTTCTCCTCAATCACAGTACGTATATCCCTCTCAAGCTTGTATGCTCTGTCCTCATACTGTGCCTGACTCCTAGGTGCAGGCATGGAGAATTTTATCTCATTGTTTTGCTCATAATATCTATTGACAATATCCTCTTTTGTGAGTATACTGTTATTAGAACCTCTTGTGGTGTCTGCCAGCTTGGGCAATTGGAGCCCTCTGCTTTGCGACCATGAGAGGCTTTTATTTTTATCAATATACTTCAAATTACCTGCGTTGATTTGAGATATAACAAAGGTTTCTATGTTTTTCTTTCCATACAGGCTTGCAACACGATTAACCCTCACGTGTTTTTCACTTCTGTTAAGATGCATCGCCACTATAACATCGTTTCCGGTCTTGTCAATGATTTCTGTCAGCAATACAAATGCATTATCTATTGTAGCAGACTTAAACACCATTATTGGATTTGCCACTATGCTTGGTAACTTCTTTATATCATCGATTGCAATATCATGTTTTCCTCCGGTTACCTTTGCAATTACCTCTTGGCTCATAACCATAGGCAAGTCCTTAACTCCCAATTTCTTCAAAACTTCCGGCGTTTTGCCAAGTTCAAACATACCGTTTGTCGGCATATTACCTCTCAGCCAATCATCAACTTGTTCCGAAAAGACTTTTACATCATTTTCATCAGGAAAGAAGATTTCTCCCTCAACTGCCTCTTCGGCAGTTTTTTTATTTTCCTCATCAAATGATATCATGATATCATCCGCAAAAACAGTGTTTTCATCGCCCCTGTTCGGCATGCTTTCTCTGCGTTCAGCTTCACTCATGCCCATTCTGGCACTCGCGTCCCTGGCTTCAATCTCACCTGCAGTGTTACGATACAAATCTGATGGATGCTTCAGTTCCTCACGAAGCATGGACAATTCGCTATAGGCATCATTTATTCCCTTGCGCAAAGAATATAGCGCCGGAGACTTCTCTTTTATATATGCCTCTTCTCGCTCGTCCATTTCCTCTTCGCTTATATCTTCTGCCATTAACTTATCGATATATTCATCATATCCGATTTTTTTATACAATGGCTCTGCTAAGGCTTTCATTTCCTGTATGCTTTCTTTCAGCTGGTATATGCGGTCATTCCTCGTAGCGTTTATTTGCTGATTATTGTGTTCCCAGTATTCACTGCTGCTACCGCCTGCAAAGCCCTCCTTTCTCTGAATCCAATGCTGAATTTCATGGATGAGTGTTCTCTTTTGCTGCTCGGCACTGCTTTTCGCATTCAGCTTTATTCTTTCGCCATCAAAAGACCCACTCTCGTTTTCATCCATATTTTCATCAAAAACAATTCGCACATTCCGTAATTCAGGATATGCCTCATACAGCTTGTCATGATTAAAGTAGGATTCAAGTCTGTCCTGCACTCCTGCATCCGCACTGACTTTGCCATTTTCGCGAAATGCATGCTTCCATATCTCCTGAAGGCGATTGTATTCAGCCTGCTCCTCTGCAGTAAGCTCTCTTCCTCCCGGCAAGCCAAGCATATACTTTTCCTGCACCTTTAACAGCTCACGGTATCTTGCATAGTCAGGATGATCCTTCTTGAATGCCAAATCCCCCCTGCGTGAAAATTCAGCATCCGCATCACTTATCTCAAATCTCCACTTGCCGTCAATACCTCTGTACCAGCCTGTCTCTCTGAGTATTTCTTCTGCCGTAGCCTTTCCCTGTTCCATGCTTTCAGCTTTTTCCAAGGCACTCATATCCGCAGTTTCCGCTCTCGGGCCCGCAAAGGAAAACTTCACTGCTCTTGCAGGAATAGACGTCTTTGCTTCGCCCGTGTCAACGGTGTAGTCTAATTCTCCTTGTATCTCGAAGAGATTTTCGAGGACATTCCAGAAAGCTCGGCTTCCGTTGCGTTGGGATTCTCTCTGCAAAACTCCAACATTTCTATTGTTTTGTCCGCTTCCCAAGTTTCCGAGATTATTCTGACTATTGTTGACATTTTGCATCCAACTTCCTTCAAATACCCTTTGAGTAAAACTTGGTTTTCCGTTAATACTCTCGCCATTTTCTTCCTCCTCCAATATATCAAGTAATATATCTCTTTCGGTCTCTGCCTTTTTCTCCTTCGACTCATACAAAAGTGTCGGATTATCAACATCTATTGTACTGTAAATTGCAAACACATTTTTACCATTAATAGAAGTAAACAACCAATTTGCATTATCAGTCACTTCGTTTTCACTCGTCTTAATATCGTGCCTTATTTTTCGGTTCAGCACCTTAAGATCCGTTTTAGACAAATCAGGAGTCCAATAATCTTTTTTATTCTTTCTCGAACTTCGTGACTCCATTATATCATTCCGCATCGAACTGTCAACACCTTTGTCCACCTCATGATATGCCTTCACAAGTGCCTGGTGCACAACCTTCGCATCTTTTATATACTGTAATGCCTTACCGTACTCATATGTTCCACGCAGCTTTCTTATAGCTGTATTGAGCTTCACAATAACGCTTCTCACTGCTTCAGCAATAGCCTTTATCTTGCTCTTCTTAATCTCTCGCAAAAAGACAAAAGGACCGATGCAATGCATCGGTCCTTTTGCTATATTAAATTTATTCGTTATCGCAATCCATCATTGCCTGCAGAGCATCCTGACGGCGCTTTTCTTCCGCAATTTTTTCAAGCTCTTCTTCCCTTTGGCGCCACTGCTCGTAAATAGAACAGCCAATTACTCTTTCAAGTGTTCCCACTATAAGAACAATAACACAGGCCGCCAGAAGAAGCATGCCTGCAGAGCCTGCGCTCATGCTTGCCCAGATAGCACCAAGCTCGTCAAAGCCAATGCCCATGGAAAGCATAAAAATCAAAAGCGCTATACCGCACACAACAGCGGTGCCCAGCATAAGAGCCTGCCTTAAGCCGCTGAGCTGGTCCATTGCGGTAAAATCAATTCTGTTACCGCAGTTTTCACAGCCTGCTTTTTCAAGAAAAATTGTGTTTATCTTAATATCGGCTCCGCACTTATTACATTTAATTTTACTCATTTTCCCTCTACTCCGTCCTATGTAGCATTATACAACAAATGCCCCACAATGCCGTAAAAGAGGCTTATTTGAAACCTGCATAGCAGGTGGGTGAAATCCGTTCCGGTTATGGGCTTCTCTCTTCGTCGGTTACCCGAGGGAGAGCTTGCACGCAGCGGACCGAGAGTTTTTCTCCCTTAATAAAAGTGTTGGTTCAAATAGTGCCTCGAAAATACGCACACCGCAGAGCGCATTATTAATTTGTTGATGTAGTTAACAAAAATCAGTCGGCAAAGTCAAACTCGTCTTTGTTGTTTTCCTTGAAGATTTCATAAATCGTGTCAAAAAGCGCTTCGTCTTCAACGCTTTCGAGCATTTCAGCGCCGTCGATTTCAACAAGCTTCATAATGAAAACTTCGCCTGCTTCGTCGCTGTCATCGTCAATAGGTGTCATTGCAAAATAGGTTGCACCTTCGTAATCGATTTCGTCTAAAACGTCAAAGTCCTCCATAGTTTCGAGAATTTCGTCCTTGTTATCCATTGTGCTTCTTCCTTTCGTTTATATTTGGCTGTCAAGATAGGTTTGTAAAATTAAAACCGCTGCAATCTTGTCAACCTTTGTCTTACGTTTTTTGCCGCTTACACCGCCACTTTCAAGCATGCGGTGTGCTTCCGATGAGGAAAGCCTTTCGTCCCACATTACAAGTGGTAGCGATGAGCGTGAGCTGAGTTCTTCGGCAAAAGCCTTTGTATATTCAGCTCTGTGGCCTAAGGTGCCATCCATTCTTTTTGGAAGCCCTACAACAATTTTTTCAGCTTTTTCTCTTTTAATAACCTCAAGAACCTTTTCAAGCTGCTTTTCCCTGTCCTTTTCACTTATAGTGTCGAGCGGGTTTGCAATTGTTCCGAGCAAATCGCTTACGGCAACACCAATTCGTGCTTCGCCATAATCAAGTCCAATAATACGCATGTTGCACCTCTCAGTTTTATTAACAAGTAGATTATACTATAATTTTGGTGCACTTGCAATATATTTTATTATGAAATTTCTTCAATTTCCCCAACAGAAACCTCGTATGCAGTTCTTATTTCAAAATCCTCGCCCAGCTTTTTGGTGTATTCTCTTGACTGCAGTCTGCCTTTAATAAGAACATTTGCGCCAACGGGCAAATCACGGCACAGAACAGCGTTTTTGCCCCAGCATATGGTGGGAATGTAGTCTGAACGGTTAAAGGCTCTGTTAACGGCAATGATAACGTCGGTTATTTCTCTGCCGAATGGTGTTTTTCTATAAGTTGGTATTTTGCACACATAACCATTAAGCATTACGTTGTTGGGATTTTCGTTTTCGTCATCGATTGTTTCTATAGACTTTGCAAAGGCTGTTAAAATGAGCCTTGTTCTGTTTTCCTGATATTTGTTATAGCTTCGAAGCTGTCCCGTGAGAGCAATTGCATCGCCGTCATTAAGCTGAACGTTTTCCAGAAGCCTTTCGGGCACCGTTACAGGGAGCGAATCAACCACCCCCGAAAGCCTTGATACGTTAAGCATAAATTTGTAAAAATCCTCGTCGAGCACCCTGTGGCTGAATTCTACGTCCCCGTCAACCTTACCTTGTAAGCTTATAAAATTATTGTTTTCCATTGCGACAACTCCTTTATGTAAACTGCTGTATTGCTTTTTAATAAGTATATGCAGTAATTTAGTTCCCTATTACTGCAAAGCAACGTCATTTTTTCTTTAGCTTACACATAAGGTATATAAACGAGGTGAACTTATTGTTAATAGTTATTAAACGAGGTATTGTAATTTTTGTTATAGGGCTTATTATTGTATTCATTGCCCTTGCTTTTTCTGTCAGAAGTGCGCCTGTGGCAAGCTTTCGTCACGAAAATTTGCGTACAATAATTGTTGACCCGGGGCACGGTCTGCCCGATGGAGGGGCTGTAAGCAAATCAGGTGTAAAGGAAAGCCCCTTAAACCTTAAAATAGCTCTGAAATTAAAGGAGGAGCTTACCGAGCGCGGCTATGAGGTTGTGCTCACTCGTAATGGCGAGGATGGGCTCGACAAAAAGAAAAAAACCGATATGTACAAACGCCTTGAAATTATGACAAAAACACCTAACGACATGTTTGTAAGCATACATATAAACAAGTTCAGCCAGGCGAAATACCGTGGCGCCGAGGTTTTGTATTCGCCTAATTTTGTGCAATCAACTCTGCTTGCACAGCTTATAATGGACAAAATAAAGGAAATTGACCCAAAGGTGCAAACACGCAGCATAAAACAGGCAGAAAAATCGCTTTTTCTTATGAAAAACGCCACTGTGCCTGCAGTAATTGTGGAATGCGGCTTTCTTTCCAACAGCGAGGAAACAGAACTTTTACAAGAAAGCGCCTATCAGGCACGAATTGCAAGCGCCATTTGCGACGGCATTGGCGAATATTACCGCAATGTTGAAGACTATGAAAATGTCAATCTTATAAAAAGCGAGGATTTAAATTGAAAATTTTTGTGTTAACGAAAAAATCCCTTACACTTGCAGCAACTCTGCTCTTTATTGCCATGTTTTCCCTGCCAACCTTTATGGAAAGCATTGAAACCTCGGTTGCAGCAAAAGAGCTACCCATTTATTCGGTTGAAACAAATGAAAAGAAAATTGCCGTTACATTCGACTCTGCCTGGAACGATGACGACATTGACAAAATTATTGCAGTTTTAAATGAGCAAAGCTGCCCTTCCACCTTTTTTGTTACAGGCGACTGGGCAGAGCGCTTTCCCGAAAGCTTAAAAAAGCTCCATTCTGCAGGGCACGAAATAGCCTCCCACAGCTACAACCACACCCTCTACTCCACCCTTTCCAAGGACGAAATAATTGCAGACATGGATAAGTGCGACAGCATAATTGAAAGCATCATAGGCATTCGGCCAAAGCTTTGCCGTGCCCCCTCGGGTGACTACACCAACAACTCAATTTTAGCCTGTAAGGAAACGGGGCGTTATTGCATACAGTGGGACTGCGACTCATTAGACTGGAAAGAGCTTTCCGAGGAAGAAATGAAAAAGCGTATCTTCTCCAAGGTTAAAAACGGCTCAATCCTTTTATTCCACAACGGCACAAAACAAACCGCCGATGCATTGCCGGGGATTTTACAAGCATTAAAAAATGAAGGCTACAGCTTTGTAAAGGTTGGAGATTTAATCTATAAAGAAAACTACACTATTGACCATACAGGAATGCAAAGTAAAACAGACAGCTGATTGCTGTCTGTTTTGTGCTTTACTTAATTAATCTGCGCACTTGGAGCAAGGAGTGAGGCCTGCTCTTTTAGCTGCAGCAAGTGTTGTTTTGTAGCTGTTTTTGCCACCGCAGTTAGGGTCAAAGTGATACCTTTTTCCCGAGGGGGTTCTGTAAACGTTACCGTCAGCACCGGGGTTATAGGTGTTGTTATTTTCTGTTACGGTTGTGTTTTTCTTGTTTGCTTTTTCTGCCTCGGAAGCAGTTTCGTACCAGCCCACGTTTTTGTAGGCTGCAACCTCGCTCTTATAAACCGTGATTACGCTGCCATCGGGTGCATATAAGGTCTGCTGAGTTTCGGCAAAGGTTCTGTACCAGCCTACAGCAAGGTAGCTTTCAACATCGCTTTCATAAACGTCTATGGTTCTTCCGTCGGGTGCATACAAGGTTACAGTGTTTTCAAACACTTCACCTGTGGGAATAAGCACTATCATTATCATTGACCCGTCATCAGCATATGAAACTGCAACATAATATCTGGGTTCTGTTTCCCAAGGCTTTGTGTACTGAATGTATACAATACCATCCTTTTCACCTAAGCTCACCTCGTCGTAAGCACCGAGAACAGCCATGGTATTGTCGTATATGTCTGAATAGTAATCCTCGTTATCGAAGTCGTTATACAAATATGCATAGGTTTTTAATCCGTCTTTCTCGTCTTCATGATAAAGATATGCATTATAGCACTTTCCAAGGTCGGGTATGTCGGGATAATCGGCATAGGCATACACATTTTCTGAGCAGATAACAACTGCGTTATTTTTCTGGCTCCACTGAACGGTTGCGCCAAATGCTTCTGCCACATAGCGTGCAGGAGCGAGGGTTCTGCCGTCAATTACAACGGGTGAAACGTCCATTGTAACTGGTGAATCGTTAACATACATAATGTTGCTGTTTACCGTCATTTTCACAACAATGTCGCCTTTTGTGCAGGTGGCGGTGCTTGTAGCCTGGTCCCAGGCAACGTATGCACCCATTTTTTCGAAAATGGCACGTATGGGCACCATTGTTCTGCCGTTTATAATCTGAGGCTTTACATCGAAGTTTACCTCTGCTGCGTTGTAATACACGCTGATGTCCCCTTCAGCCTGTGCCATGCACAGCATTGCAGAAAGTGCCAACACTGTAACGATAACAGTTAAAATAAGTTTTTTCATTTTTATACCTCCGTTTTTTTATTAAAGCTTTTTATACAGCGTAAACCACATTACGCCAAAGGCAGCCAGGCCGCCTATTGCGTTTGAAATTGGTTCTGCCCAGAACACGCCTTCAACGCCTAAGCCACATAAGGGCAAAAGAAGGGTTAAAGGCACAACAATAATTGCTTTTCTGAAAAGAGAAAAGAAAATTGCCTGCTTTGCCTTACCAAGGGCCTGGAAAGCTGTTTGCCCTGCAAACTGAAACGCCATAAACACAAAGCCGAAAAAGTATATGTTGAGCATTTGTGCGCCGACCTCAATTGTTTGCAAATCCTCAGAGAAAATGCCCATAAGCTGTTTGGGAATGAGCATAACTAAAAGCCATGCAACAAGGGTGTAAACCATGCCAAGTGTTGCAGTAAAGCGGATACCTTCTTTAACACGTTCGTTTTTCTTTGCGCCATAGTTAAAGCCTAAAATAGGCTGTGCACCATGGCTTATGCCCATAACAGGCAGTGAAACCATTTCCCTTACAGAGTTTAAAACTGTCATTATACCTACATACAAATCGCCACCGTAGTGCTGAAGCTGGTTGTTGCAGGTGATTTGTACAAGGCTGTTTGTGCCCTGCATAACAAAGCCCGGCAAGCCAAGGCTTACTATGTGCCCCATTCTGGGTAAAGAAAACTTCATTCGGCAAAAACGAAGGCGAAGTATGGCCCTTTTGCTCACAAGAAAGCCTATAACAAGGAAAGCAGAAACCGCCTGGCTTATAACAGTTGCCAGAGCAGCACCTTCAACACCCATATTAAAGCCGAAAATGAAAATCGGGTCCAGCACGATGTTTACCAGAGCGCCAATAATTGTTGACAGCATGCCCATGCGCGGAAAGCCCTGAGCATTGATAAAACCGCTCATACCAGTGGCAAGCATTGAAAAGGCTGTGCCGAAAAGATAAATTTTTAAGTATGCATTGGCATATATAAAGGATTCGGCACTTGCGCCAAAAAGAAACAGCACAGGCTCAAGGCACGACAGACACAGCACAAAAAGAAGCACCGATGCAATTAAAAGTGCCATGAATACATTTCCCATAATGTTTTCAGCTTCGTCCTCATGCCCTTTACCTCGCGCCAGGGAAAAAAGCGTTGCACCGCCTGTGCCGAAGAGGCTTGTAAATGCCGCAACAATAACAATTACGGGAAAGGTTATGCCGAGCCCTGTAAGGGCAATGTCGCCAATTTCATTTAAATGTCCTATGTAAATGCGGTCAACCACGTTATACAAAAGCAGCACAGCCTGCGCCAATGTGAGCGGCACAGCCTGAGAAATTATGAGCCTTTTAACAGAGCCAACCGAAAAATCGTTCTTTTGTTTCATTGAGCATCCCTCAGAATATAAAGGGACCTCCTTTGAGGTCCCTTTAAGTTTTATATAAGCTTGTTGGGGTTAACCTCGTATGTATCCAATGCAATTTTAACAAGGTCAATTAAAGCCAGAATGTAGCCGATACCGCAGCAAAGGCTCATGATAATTCTGAAAATACCCTTCTTCGTTTCACCGAGAATGAAGTTATGTATACCAAATTCGCCAAGGAAAAGACAAACCAGAATAAGAATGAGTTTGTTCTGGTCGTTAACGCCTCCACCAACCAAACTTGCGCCCAAGCCCTTACGAAGAGAAACACCACAGCTTGTGCAATAATCAGCCTCGGGATTTACATTAGTGCCACAGTTAGGGCAATATGTATTTCCGTTGCCTTTTTTAACACCGCAGGAAAGACAAACTGCCTGATTTTCGCTCATAGTGTTACCACAATTTCTGCAATACATAGCAAAACCTCCAGATAATTTATAATTTATTCTATCATTTTTCGGGTTCGAAGTCAACGTGGCTAAGGCGAGGGGAGTTGAACCCCATATGCCATTTTCTTGTTAAAATCGCACCTTTTTGGTTTGTCAATTTTGAAAGGCGCCAGCCTATCTGCAATTTCCGCACCAAAAATCCATCAATTTTTCCGGCGAAAAGGGTCGCAGAGTTTTAATCGTGCAAATTTTTTGTCAGAGTGCGCCAAAAACGGAACCTA
>JAFQLL010000010.1 GCA_017414645.1 Clostridia bacterium
AAGGGGAAGAAGCCGGGACGAAGACGAACCTTAATGTCCTTTTGGAACACTTCAGAAAGCATAGTCTTCATGAAGAAGATAAGGTTTGAAATGGAGATGTTCTTGTCAACCATAACGCCTTCCATCTGGAAGAAGGTGTTTTCGTGGCAGGCATCTGTTGCTTCGTTTCTGAAGCATCTGCCGGGGAAGATAGCCTTAATGGGCTTACCATCGTTGATAAGAGCATCCTTATACTTTTTATAGATGGCATTCTGAGCCGCAGATGTGTGGCTCTTAAGAAGCTGACCGTTTTCAAGATAGTAAGTGTCCTGCATGTCGCGTGCGGGGTGGTGCTTGGGAATGTTCAAAGCTTCAAAGCATTCGTAGTCTGTTACAACCTCGCTGTAGTCTTCAACATGGAAGCCCATGGACTTGAACACCTTTTCGCACTGACGCTGAACAAGCGTAATGGGGTGATAGCTGCCGCGTGTAAGGTTTGCAGGTGTAGAAATGTCGAACTCGGGCATGGAGTTAATTTCTGCCATGATTTCGGCATTCTTTATTTCTTCAAACTTGTCGGCAATTAACTTGCCTGCTTCTTCCTTAAGGACGTTTACCTTCTGGCCAAAGTCCTTCTTTTCTTCGATTGAAAGGTCCTTCATACCCTTCAATAAGCCTGTGATAGAGCCGTTTTTGCCTAAATACTCAACTCTTAACGCATCCACTGCCTGTGCGTCTGTAGCATCGTTAAGCTTTGCAATAAGCTCGTCACGGAGTGCTGTTACTTTTTCTGACATAATAACATTCCTTTCTTTATAACGTAGGGAATAAAAATGTAATGAGAAAAATTTTGTGGAGCAAAATTTCTCCAAAATTATTCATCATTCACTATTCATTATTAATTAAAAATAAAAGCTCATCCCACTAAGGGACGAGCATAACCCGCGGTACCACCCAATTTCAAGCCGAAGCCTGCACTTTAATGCGTTTTACGTGACGCTACACTCTGCTTAATCAACGCTTTCGCAGAACGCTCCAATGCTGAAATTCAACTGTAAAAACATAAGACTGCTCACAGCCGCCGACAGTCACTCTCTTGTATGTCCCTTTACAGCCTACTTACACATTTTCAACGCGTGTACCTAATAATTATACGCCCTAAATATGATAAAGTCAAGAGTTTTTGCATATAAATAAGGCGAGGTGAATTATATGTGGAACAAAATAAAGCCTTTTGTGTACTTTATTGCATTAAGTCTTGGTATTGGTGCACTATCGGCTCTTCTTACAAAAGGAAATATGAACATTTACGACGAAATTACCGTGCCGCCACTTGCTCCGCCCATGTGGCTGTTTCCTGTTGTGTGGAGTATACTGTACATTCTCATGGGTGTGGGTGCGACGTTTGTATACCGTGAAAACAAAAGCGTACCCGTTGTTTTTTATGTACAGCTGGCAGTTAATTTTGTGTGGAGCATAATCTTTTTTAACCTGAGAGCCTTTTTGCTTTCTGCAATCTGGCTGGTGCTGCTTATTATCCTCATACGCCAGATGATACAGCGCTTCCGGCTCTACGACATAAGAGCGGCGTATCTTCAGTATCCGTACCTTGCATGGTGCATATTTGCACTTTATCTTAATGTGGCAATATGGTGGTTAAACCGATAATAAAAGGGTCATTGCATTAAGCAATGACCCTTCATTCGTTTTGCATTCAGCACTCTGCGTTCTGCACTATAAAATCAAACCTTATGCAAGTTTCGATTTTATAACCTCTGCCATCTTGTCGCACTTGCAGTTAGCAAAGAATAATTCCTGGAACTTTTCGCCTGCGATTGCACCCTTAAGAAGCTCCTGGTCTATGTTTTCTAAGATATAGAACATATCCTGGTGTGTAACCTTCTTCACTTCATCAAGAATCTTCTTGTTGCGCTGTTCGGGAACAGCTCTTTCCTTGGGATAACCGCCACCCCATTCTTCAACGAAGAGCTTTTCAAACACATACTGAAGGTTAAGTTCACAACCCCAGCCCCAGCCCTTAGCAAAGGGAAGAGCAATAGCGTTACCATTGTTAACCTGTGTGAACTGATAAGCATCTGTGGGGTCTACAACGTGACCGCAAAGAACGCCGGGGAAAGAGTTACAAGCAAGCATAGCGCCTTCGCCTGTACCGCAGCCTGTAATTACAAGGTCTGCTGCACCGGAGTTAAGAAGAATTGCAGAAAGAATACCAATCTGAACGTATGTAAGCTGTGCTGTGTCTTCAGCAGAGTACATACCGTAGTTGTGAACTTCGTGGCCGAGGGGTTCAACAACCTTCTTGAGTGTAGCTTCGATAAGAGCGTTCTTAGCTGCCTGGCTGTTTTCATTAATAAGTGCAATTTTCATTTTATCATGTCCTTTCAATAATATTTATTATATATATTCTATAATGAAATACCCCTTTTGTCAAGTGAACAAAAGGGGTAATGGTTTATCTGTGTCTGCGATGAATATGGAACATGTTCGCCGCTTCTTCAAGCATATTCTTACGACGATTAGTAACTTCATCGCTCTTAGGCTGAATATCGCCTGCAGCAGTAAGTGCCATACGAGTGAAGATGGGGCCGAAGAGCTCATAAATAAGAACCGCAAAGAGAATAATGTTGCGGATTAATATGCCCTGTTCACCCATTGTATTGCCTGCAATTGCACACATACCTAAAGCAACACCTGCCTGAGGCAGAAGTGTTATACCGAGGTATTTGCATACCTGAGGCGGGCACTTTGTCAATTTTGCGCTCACACCTGCACCTAAGTATTTACCAAGTGAACGGAACAAAATGTATATAATACCGATTGCAACAATTGCAACGTCGCCGAATACACCAAGCTCCAATTCGGCACCGCTTATAACAAAGAAAAGTGCCAAAAGAGGTGAACTCCATTTTTCTGCTCTGCCCATTAAATCGTGAGAAAGGGGACAGATATTGCAGAAAACTGTGCCGAGCATCATGCAAACGAGAAGAGATGAAAAGCCTATATGCACGGAGCCAATATTGAAGGAAAGCTTGGAAAGTGCAACTGTTACAAAAACAAAGGCTATTGTCATATTAAGTCTGTTTGTGTTAGAGTTGAACATTTTTTCAAGCTGGGTAAGTATGTAACCCATTATTGCACCAAGAACAAGTGAAAGTGTAATTTCAATAAGAGGGTTAACAAATATTGAAACAGTATCAATTGTGCCGGAAATCATTGTGCGGGCAATGCCGAAGGATACTGCAAAGGCAATAAGGCACACTGCGTCGTCAAGGGCAACAACAGGAAGCAAAATGTTTGTAAGAGGTCCTTTAGCTTTGTATTGACGTACAACCATCAATGTTGCAGCCGGAGCTGTTGCCGAGGCAATTGCACCTAAGGTTATAGCCTGAGGTAGTGTGATGACATCGGGCATTGCAAAGTGACAGGTAATAAGAGCGATATCTGTAAACAAAACTGCAACCAGAGCTTCACATATGCCTATAGCAAAAGCCTGTTTACCTGTTTTCTTTAAGTCTTCAAGGCGGAATTCGCTACCTATGGAAAAAGCAATGAAGCCTAAGGCAACATCTGCAATAAGTGCAAGGTTGTGTACAGCCTCGCCTGTGGCAAAGCCAAAGCCTTCAATGCCCAGCCTTCCTATGAAGTAAGGCCCTATAAGCACACCTGCAATGAGGTACGCTGTAACTGCGGGCAGTTTTAAGGGCTTGAATGCCCTGGTCATTAAGAGACCGCCTAAAAGGGCAATTGATACTGATAATAACGTGCTTGACATAAAAATCGCTTCCTTAATAATGTAATTATAATGAGCGTCGAAACAATTCGTACGAGATTGAATTATAGCACTATTTACGGGGAAAGTAAAGCTAAAATTTGCAAAAGAAAAGGGAAATTTTTCAAGGAAATTTTGGTAGTTTGTGAACTTAAATAAATTTTAAAATTGCTATTGACAAAACGGTTTTCAGATATTATAATAATAAAGCTGACTATTTCAGCATACACTTAAATATATTCCTCTATAGCTCAGTCGGTAGAGCGCATGACTGTTAATCATGATGTCGTTGGTTCAAGTCCAACTGGAGGAGCCAGGATCTTTAGCTCAGTTGGTTAGAGCTACCGGCTCATAACCGGTCGGTCCGGGGTTCG
>JAFQLL010000011.1 GCA_017414645.1 Clostridia bacterium
CAAAAAATAAATTTTATATTATTGCCGTGCGAGAATTTCCTCGCAAGACTCGGAAAAGCTACAAAGGCATTACAAAGTGTTTTCTCCTCTGTTTACTTTAATTGCAACTATCGTCAGAGAGTGTCGGAGACACTTTGTTCATTATTTAATAATTACCGCATCGGTAATATAGTTTGCTCCGTTAAGCATAAATGCCTTTACAGAATATTCTGCTGCAAAATCCGATAGAGAAATTGAGCAGGAGAGAGCTGACTGGGTAACAGGCTTTGTTTTAACAAGTGTCATTGTGCCTTCTTCATTGTATGCGGCTACAACTGCAATAACATTGTTGTTGTTTTCGCCATCGGAGAAGGCAATGCTAAAATTTACCTTTTCGTTATCCTGCGTAATGCTTGGTTGAATTACAACAGCTTCGCCTGTTTCTTCAATGTTAACAGTTGCATATGCATAAACAGAAGCGTTTTCAATTTTGCCCTCAACAACCTTTGTGCCTGAAGATAAGGTGAATTCCTTAGGGATAATATCCCATGTAACAGAGGCTGTGGCTTTTTCGCCGCTTAACAAGGTAACTTCAACATCTTCGGGTAAAACAAGCTCTTCGCCCTTTTTAAGGGTTATTTCAACGCCCTCACTTTCGCAAATTACATCGTCCTTTGTGTGAATACGGAAAACCGTAAAGGAATTTGCAGGTAAGAAGTAATTAAAGCTTTCTGAAACCTCAGCTTCAAATTCTACAGGTGCAACGTTTTTGGGGCTTTCAATGCTGTTTATGCTGTAGCCGTCTTTTGCGGAAAGCTCTGTTACATGTGCTATAGGGCAGATGTAATCTGCATTAATACTAAAGAGTGTTTCCATGGGTTCGCTTCTTGTGTTTACAGCCTTTATAATAATATCGCCTGTTTGTTCATCAAAGGAAGAGGTGGAGTACACATTCTGCCTGAAGGATGCAAAGTTTACAACCTCACCGTCAAGATAGCAGGTGAGCTTGTGTGGCTCTACCGTAATTTTAATTTCGTATTCGCGGTCTGTTTCAATATGCTTTGTTGTATTCTGCACCGAATATTCATAGGAGTTGCCATTTTCGGTACGCTGTATTGCACTGTAGGCATTGCCCCAACCGCCAATGTTACAGGTGAAGTAGTTCTGTTCGTTCTCCCACATAACAGGAATAAGGAAGCCCTCTGTGCCGGAATGCTTCTTCGCCTTTAATGTGAAGGTATAGTTTTCCATATCTTCAGTGCCAAAGAGCAATGCCGGTGCCTGAGCTCTGTTATCCTCCTGGGTGTAGCCGCTTTCCGTTTTGTACCAGCTACCACTACCTGTACTTACAGGCTCGCCGAGTTCAATTTCTTCACCCGTTACGTTGTCGGTAAGCTTCATGTCGTAGAAGGATGCAGCGGTTGTCCAGGTGCTTATGCCAACTCTGCCGTGAGGGGTAAAATCGTTTGTAAGGTTTTCGGTTTTATTCTCAACCGTGTAGGTGCCCTTGTTGTTTGAATACATGCTCTGTACATAATAATCGGGAGCGCCAAACACGGCAGAATTATTGAAGCCTATAAGGTCGGGGTACCACTGAGTGTAGCCCTCGCGCGCAAAAAGGGGAGCATAGGAGGCAAGCGCCACTACGTCGGCATTCTTCTCTAAGCTTGTCATAAATGCTGCTATGGAAAGAGCCGAGTTCAGATTGCTTTCTGTTTTACTCTGGCTGTAGCGGGATGCATATTCACCGGGAAATGCCTTGTAGCCGTTTCTATCATAGCCGTCGTAGCGGTCAAGGTTTGTGTAAAACCAGTCGGGTGTGCGGTAATAGTGCTCGTCAACTGCATAGGCAAAGCTTTCTTCGCCATTGTCCGAGTGCGACTTAAGAAAGCTCCATGCCTTGTCAAATCTGTCGCCTGATGCATCAGGCCCCGAGGTTGCAATAAGCTTAATGTCGGGATAAACCTTGTGGATTTCTTCTTCAAAGGCTTCGTAGCGTTCAAAAAAATTAACCCTGTCAGTTTCCCATTGCTCATTGCCTATGCCTATATATTCAAGGTTAAAGGGCTCGCTGTGACCCATCTGGGCACGAAGAGCACCCCAGGTTGTGTCAGTATCGCCGTTTGCAAATTCAATCAAGTCGAGTGCATCCTGTATGTATATTGAATACAAATCCTCCATGCTTGACACATCGCCTGTCTGATACTGGCAGCCAATGCCCACATTCACAACTGGAAGGGGGAATGCACCAATATCCTCACAAAGGAGGAAGTATTCATAAAAGCCCAAGCCGTAGCTCTGGCAATATGCGTACCTGCCGTCGCCGCCTGTGTGCAGCTGCCAGCGGTTCCAGTTTTCTTTTCTTTCCTCTACAGGTCCGACAGTATCCTTCCAGGAATAGCGGTTTGAAAGGTTGTAGCCTTCAATAATGCAACCGCCCGGGAAGCGTAAAAAGCCCGGATGCAAGTCTTTAAGCATTTGCACAAGGTCACTGCGAAGACCGTTTTTTCTGTTCATCCAGGTGTTCTGAGGGAAGATGGAAACCATGTCAAAGTCCAAGCTTCCGTCCATCGGGTTAAGAATGGTAATCTGCAATTTAGCATTTGATGCCGAAGAAACAGCCGTTATCTCTCTTTCGTACTTTGTCCATTCCTGTGACAGGTTATCGATAAAGGCTCTGCCCACAATGTGACTGTCGTCAAGAAGGGTTACCATTATCTGACCGTTATATTCTCCGTTAGCTCTTAAAAACACCGAAAAATCAAACTTTTCGCCTGCTTCAACAGGGAAGCCCTCGTAGCAGGTATTTGTGAAAATTGTCAGTTTGGCAGGGTTAATAAAGCGGAGGAAGGTTCTGTTATTTTCATTCAATGGGTTTTCGTTTGAAAAGGTGGGCAGGGAAGAAAAGCTCCATGCGTAATCGGGAATAGGCTTAGGGTTTGCATCCCACTGGGCATTCACTGCCTCAAAGGAGCGGTTCTGCACACATTCGGCATACAAGCCGCCATCAGCTGCATAGTTAATGTCTTCAAAGAAAAGCCCTATCATATCGGGGTTTATTTCAACACCCTTTTTTGTTGCATCAACTGTTATCTTTGCGTTTACATTTGTTGCTCCGGGTACTAAAACAGTGTAGGTAAAATCCGTCGCTTCGCCGTTGGTTGTGACTGTGGCTGTAAGGGTAACGTTTAAATCTTCCAGGCTTCTTGTAACAATGCCCTCGGGTGTAATTGCTTCATTGTCACTTGACCATTTAATTGAGGTTTCGTCGTTTTTAAAGGTGGGAAGGTAAATGTTATCTTTAACTTCCTTTCCGTCATAAAGCTGAGAAGTAGCTGCAACATATTGAGCATATTCAGTTTTTATGCCTGTTGACATGTTTTCAATAATTTCGTCTGTGTCAAGTGCTTTGTCAAACACCTTGAATTCGTCAATATAACCATTAAAATAAGGGTCTGCAGAAAACTGTGACTTACCAATATAGTTAACAGCATTTTCAATGTCAGAGGGCGCATTATTGCCGAAAACGCTGCTTTCAGAAAGCAGTATGCCATTAACATAAAGTTTCATTACCTTATTTTCACGAACAAGGGTAAGGTGGGTCCATTCGTTTTCCCGGATAGCGCCTGCTGCGGTCATGTTAAGCTCGCTACCTGTGCTATGGCTTAAAAGGGCATAGCGCAAATCGTTAGGTGCACTGAGACCTAAAAATGCGTAGCTATCGTTGCCGGAGCCAAAGTCAAAAACACGCATCCACCAGCTGAGGCTTTCAAACTTTGCCCATGTGGAAACGGTAAAATCACCACCGAAGGATTGGTTAAGCTCAGAAGGAAGCTTAAGGTAGGAGGAGTTACCATCCATGAAAACGGCCTTGCCCATAACGCTGTTTTCTGCCGAAAAGCTTACATTATAGCTTTCTGCATCTTTACCGACAGTAGCTGTGCCGCCGTTGTCGAAGGAATAGTAAAGAATGAGCGAATTTTCGTACTCCTTTGCAAAGACGGGGAAGCTGCAAAGGGATGCTAAAACAGCCATGGATAATAATATCGATAAAACTTTTTTCATAATAAATCACCTTTTAGTTATGTAATATAATAATTTTACCATAAGTAAGGTAGTAAAGCAACTGTTATAAAGTAAAAAAGTGTTTTAACACTTCAACCCCCCTCTTCCGTTTGCGGTGCCCTGTATCAACTTCGCTAATCCGCTCGTTGATGACAGACCGCGGCACAGCTCTGCGCATTCGCTCAATCATCCACCGGATGCGCTCATGCTCGATTCCCCCAATCTTGGGGGACGAAAA
>JAFQLL010000012.1 GCA_017414645.1 Clostridia bacterium
ACAAGATAGTTGAGGCAGTAGGTGACTACAATCATATTGAAACAATCTATTCCTCACAGATTGAAAAAGAGGATATGCTCTTTTCGGTAGTAATGGACCGCTATGACTTTGAGATTTATGACTGTTTCCCCTTGTTTAAAATAGAGAAAAATGTGGATTGGTCTCAGAGTAATGAACTTTCCTTTGGAGCAGCAGAAAATTTGAGTGTGAAGGTAGCGGTGGAAGGAAACAGCGCAACACTTACACCTGTGGTTACCGATGCCTTCGGAAACAATATTACAAAGGCTGAATATTTTATGCCTCATGCAGGCATTGAGGGCGATATGCCCGAAGGAGCCCCGATTGATGTGACAATGGTTTATCCTCTCATAGAGGTATATGACAGCACAGGCGAAAAGGTGTTTAGTAAAAATGCTCCTTTTGAAGCTGTCTGTGCAGAAAACCTCTCTGAGGGAGCTTTCCTGACATCAATAAGCTGGAACAGCACGAACCTTCATCTTGAGGGCGAAAGCGTGGAATTTACTATAGGAGATGAAGAGGCTGAAGGCAGCATATTAACAGCGCCTGTAGCCTTCAGGGCAAAGGTAGCGGATACCGGCATCGCTCTTAGTTGGAAACAGCCCGTAAGCGGTGCTGTCAGCTACGAGCTTAATCGTGATGGTGAAAGCATAGCTGAGCTTGAGGGCGACGCTTTAACATATACAGATGAAGATGTGCGTAAGGGCGGTTATTATATGTACACTCTCTATGCCATTGGAGAGAGCGGTGCAAGAAGTAATGGTGTAACTGTTGGCGTACAGCTTGGCGGCAATGAGGATAACAACCCACCCGTCTGGGGTGATGGTGCAGAAATCCTTGCAACAGTAGAAGATGGTGGTATAAGCCTTAAATGGAGCAGGGCAACAGATGAGGGAACAGGTGTTGCAAGCTATACCCTTTACTGTAACGGCGAGGAAATTGCCCAGAAGTTTACACGTAATCACATCTATAGCGGACTTATGCCCGATGTTGACTATACCTTCACAGTTACTGCAACGGACGGTAACGGCAACGTAAGCGAAGAGCTTAAAAGTGAAAAGGTAAGCATAGAAAGCGGCATTTTAGGACACAACCTTGTTTATGCTAAAAACCGCCTTGGCTACATGACCGCTACAGCCTTTACAGCTATTGTCAATACAACAGGCGATATTAATAACCTTACAGGTGAAATTAAGTATACTCTGTCAGGTGGCGAAAGCAAAACAGAGGATGTAGAATTTAGCGGTGCAAATGGCTGCTTTACCTGGAGTAAAACCTTTGAAAGCACCCTTACAAGCATAGATTCCCTCACAGTTAAGTATGAGGATGGCTATGAATGCATTGAGAGCCCCATTTTGAGAAAAATGGCAAAGGTTAAGGTGAAGGTTGAGCTTTCCGACTTGGCAGAAATTTATCCCGAAGGAACAGTTACCCTTTATTCAAAGGGGCTCGACTATGCATACACATACCCCGTTACAAATATGGAAGGCACAATTGAAGATACCATTATTGCAGCGGCAGACTACATTCTTACCCTTACAGGCGGTAATGGTCAGGTGCTTGTAAATGAAAAGCAAAGCATAATTGAGGATACTGAAATTACCCTTGACGAAAACAGCGTAAGACTCCTTAAGGTTGTGCTTGAATCACCTCAGGCTGGTTTTGCAGTTACCCTTGAAAGCGATAGTAGCACTGTAGCAGGCGTAAGTTGTGAAGATGGTACAGTAATATGGCAAAATGGCAGTGAATGGATAAGTGTAGGAGAGAACGTAACCTTAAAGAACGAAAAATTCTTCTATAGTGAAAAGCTTACATTAGAAAATGGCATAAACGTAAAAACTATTGAAAAAAAGGTAACAGATGACTACGAACCGGTAACAGCTCGTATCAGGGTTAAGGATACAGAGGGAAATTATCTTAACAATGTCAGGGTGCAGTTTGCTACATCGGCTGATACTAAGCACGCAGTTACAGATGAGGGTGGAAGCTGTGAAGCAGAGCTTGTTAAGAATAAATGGTATGACCACGTGTACATCAATATTCCTGAACAAAAACAGGGGAAGAGAGTAATACTTAACAAGAGAGCAACAGTTAATGTAAATGACACTTTCGAAGTGACTGTTGAAATTGGTTATGAGGATATTGAAATTATC
>JAFQLL010000013.1 GCA_017414645.1 Clostridia bacterium
CAAGGTATCTGGGACCCTTAGCCTTTGTGGAGTAAAGTGTACCAACCTGGCTACGAAGGCCCTTACCAAGGTCTTCAAGACCTGCGCCGATGGGAAGACCGTCTTCAGAGAAAGCTGTCTGAGTTCTACCGTAAACGATCTGGAGGAAAAGTTCGCGCATTGCTGTGTTGATAGCATCGCAAACAAGGTCTGTATTAAGAGCTTCAAGAAGAGTCTTACCGGGAAGAATTTCTGCTGCCATAGCTGCAGAGTGAGTCATACCGGAGCAACCAAGTGTTTCAACGAGAGCCTCCTCGATGATACCGCCCTTAACGTTAAGGGTAAGCTTACAAGCGCCCTGCTGAGGTGCACACCAGCCCACACCATGTGTAAGACCGTAGATATCTGTAATCTGCTTGGACTCTGTCCATCTGCCTTCCTGAGGAATAGGTGCAGGACCATGGCTTACGCCCTTGTTAACCACGCACATATTCTCAACTTCATGTGAATAATTCATAGTCTTTTCTCCTTTCAATAATTCATAATGGTATTTTATCACAACTTGTCCAAATAAATCAAGTAGTATTTGGAAAAATGTTGCCAACTAAATATTTTCTATTTTCCAGTTTATCGGGCTTTTCACAAGCTTTAACAGAATTTCATTTGCTTGTTTAAAGTGACCGCAGCCCATAAACCCACGGGACGCGGAAAGAGGGCTTGGATGCGCCGCCTCCAGAACAAAGTGACGGCTTTTGTCGATAAATTCAGCCTTTTTCCTTGCATAATTACCCCACAAAAGGAAAACCACAGGGTCTTCACGCTTGTTGAGAGCCTTAATAACACTATCGGTAAATATTTCCCAACCTTTGTTTGCGTGGCTTCCTGCCTGCCCCTCACGAACTGTGAGCACGGCATTTAAAAGTAAAACCCCTTGCTCTGCCCAGGGCATGAGATAGCCGTTGTTAGGTATTTCGTAGCCGTATTCGTCACGAATTTCCTTATACATATTGAGCAGCGACGGTGGTGTCTGCACACCGGGCTTTACAGAAAAGCACATGCCATGCGCCTGGTTTGGTTCATGATAAGGGTCCTGCCCTATAATGACAACTTTTGTTTTAGAATAGCTTGTAACCTTCAAGGCAGAGAAAAGCTCATACATGTCGGGGTAAACCGTATAGTTTGCGTATTCAGTTTTCAAAAAAGCTCTTAATTTAAGATAATATTCCTTTTCGAATTCGCTTCCGATAATATTATCCCAATCGTTACCCAGTTTAACCATTTATACAAGCTCCTTTCTCATTTTTGCACTTATAAATTCCACATTATTTTTAAGGCTTTTAATTTCGCCGATTTTTTCAAAGCCGTGTTTAGCATAAAAACCCTCAGCTACTTTGCTGGATTCGAGCAAAAGCTTAGTAATTTTGTGCGCCCTTGCCCACTCCTCGGTCTTATTAAGAAGTGCCGTCGCAACCCCTTTATTCACCCAGTCCGGGTGTGTATAAAGACGGTTAACATAGCCATCTCGCTCCGTTGACATAAAACCTACAATTTTACCCTCGCATATGCAAACAAGTGCATAGCAACGGAAAAGTGAGCGACGGAATGCAGGCATGTATAAATTTTTCGGCACCCACGCCTCCAGCTGCTCGGGAGTATATTCCCCTTTGCAAAGGGTGTGCACGCTGTCGTAAACAAGTTTTGCAACAATATTGAATTCTGAAAGCTTCATGGTGCGTATGGTAAAATTATTCATATCAGCATTCCTTAGTAATAAATTGAGCCATACCCCGAATGGAGTATGGCTCGTTGTTTGCAGGGAAAATAAATCTAATTACTTAAACTTTCTTTTTCTTGCTGCTTCGGATTTCTTCTTGCGCTTTACGCTGGGCTTTTCATAGTGTTCTCTCTTTCTAACCTCGGACAAAACACCGGCTTTCGCACAGGAGCGCTTAAATCTCCTAAGAGCGCTATCTAAAGATTCATTATCCTTAACTCTTATTTCAGACATTCTCGTACCTCCCCTCACGACTCTACCTTTTATCAGAGGCTCGAACCGCATATAGTGACAAATAAATTATACTTTCAACATGTCAATATGTCAAGAGTAAATTTGATATAATTTGAAACTTTTTTACATATCAGCCGGGAGGCCAGTTAAGACTGCGTCCACCTAAAAGATGGAAGTGCAGATGTTTAACCGTCTGACCGCCGTCGTCACCGCAGTTGTTGACTATTCTGTAGCCACCTTCTGCTATGCCCTTTTCCTCGGCAATCTTTTTTGCAGCAAGAAAAATTTTAGAAACAATTTCTGCATTTTCTTCTGTTATTTCATTGCAGGATGCAATGTGCTCTTTAGGAACAATTAAAACATGTACAGGTGCTTCGGGCGAAATGTCGTTAAATGCATAAACGTATTCGTCTTCATAAACCTTACCTGAAGGAATTTCGCCTGCAATTATTTTACAGAACAGACAATCTGCCATTATTTGTTCCCTCCGGTCTGTGCAATAATAAGGTCATCTACCATAGCGAGGGCATCGTCAACCTTGTTTACAAGCTTACCGCCACCCTGTGCCATGTCGGGTTTACCGCCACCACGACCGTCTGTAACCTTAGTGATTTCTTTAATGATGTTGCCTGCATGAGCACCCTTTGCAACAGCAGCCTTTGTAGCAGCAGCAACAAATGTGATCTTGTCGGCATCAACAGAAGCAAGTACAGCCACGCCGCACTCACACTTTTCCTTCATTTTATCTGTAAGCATTTTAAGCTCGTCGGCACTTACGCCGCTAAGCTGAGCTGTAAGCACATCAACATCGCCAACATGCTTGATGGATGTAAGAAGGTCGTTAGCTGCAGCCTGAGCCATCTTCGCCTTAACCTCTTCAAGGGACTTCTGGATTGCCTTTAATTCGCCTGTAACGCTTTCAGCCTTATTAACAAGCTCAGAGGGATTTGTCTTAAGAACTTCTGCTGCCTGTGCAATAACAGAGTCCTTTTCAGCGATGTATTCGAGCACACCTCGACCTGTTGTTGCTTCAATTCTTCTTACGCCTGCTGCAACGCCGCCTTCGGAAAGAATCTTGAAAAGACCTGCCTGTGCAGTATTCTTAAGATGTGTACCGCCACAGAATTCGATGGAGTAGCCGCCCATGTTTACAACACGAACTGTTTCGCCATACTTTTCACCGAAGAGTGCCATTGCGCCCATCTTCTTTGCTTCTTCAATGGGCATTACCTTAACGTCGATGTCGTAAGAAGCCATAATTGCTTCGTTAACCTTATTTTCAACCTTCTTAAGGTCATCTGCGGAAATTGCTTCAAAATGAGTAAAGTCGAAACGGAGACGTTTGTCGTCAACAAAGCTACCTGCCTGTTCGATATGGCTGCCTACAACCTCCTGCAATGCCTTCTGGAGAAGGTGTGTTGCGCTGTGGTTTCTTGCAGTGTCCATTCTTCTTACCTTATCATAGGAGGATGTAACGCTGTCTCCAACGGAAACGCTGCCCTCTTCAACATATACAAAATTAAGAATTTTGCCGTCACCAAGCTTCTTTGCGTCTGTTACAACCATCTTAACGCCGTCAGCAATAATAACGCCCATGTCGCCCTTCTGACCGCCGCTTTCACCGTAGATAGCTGTCTTATCAAGGATAACAACACCGTTTTCGCCGTCGGAAAGAGAAGCTGCAATGGCATTGTCCTTAACAATTGCAAGAACCTTACCTTCCGCACTTTCGTTTTCGTAGCCGATAAACTCGCTTGTTACCTCTTTACCGATCTGCATGTAAACATCTTCGCTCCATGCAGCTTCTTCGCCTACGTTTCTGCCTTCACGGGAACGGTTCTTCTGTTCGTTCATGCATGCTGTAAATGCATCCATGTCAACGTCAAGACCCTTTTCTGTAAGGATTTCGGCAGTTAAGTCAATGGGGAAACCGTATGTATCGTACAAACGGAATGCATCAGCGCCTGCAAGAAGCTTTTCGCCCTTTTCTTCCAATGCTGCAATATAGTCTTCCAGAATATTGAGACCTGCATCGATTGTTTCGGAGAATCTTGCTTCTTCGATCTGGATAACCTTCTTGATATAGTCACGCTTCGCCTCAAGCTGAGGGTAAGCATTCTTGGATTCGTTAATAACTGTATCGGCAATGTTGTAAAGGAAATTGCCCTTGATACCCAAAAGTCTGCCATGACGAGCAGCACGACGAAGAAGTCTTCTTAAAACATAGCCTCTGCCTTCGTTGGAGGGGCCTACGCCATCGCAAACAAGGAAGGTTGTGCTTCTGATATGGTCGGTAATAACACGAAGAGATACGTCGCTCTTTTCGTTTTCACCGTAGTTAACGCCTGCAATCTTGCTGATTTCAAGCATGATGTTACGAACTGTGTCTACCTCGAAAAGGTTCTGAACACCCTGCATAATTGCCGCAATTCTCTCTAAGCCCATACCTGTATCGATGTTGGGCTTTGCTAAGCGGTTGTAGTTGCCGTCTTCGTCCTTATCGAACTGTGTGAAAACAAGGTTCCAGAATTCAACGAATCTGTCACAGTCACAGCCTACGGCACAGTCGGGCTTTCCGCAGCCATTTTCCACACCACGGTCAAAGTAGATTTCACTACAGGGACCGCAGGGACCTGTACCGATTTCCCAGAAGTTGTCTTCCTTGCCCATTTTCTTGATTCTGTCGCGTTCAACGCCAACTTCATTTACCCAGATGTCGATTGCTTCATCATCGTCTTCATAAACAGTAACCCAAAGCTTGTCCTTGGGAAGCTTTAAATCTTCTGTAATAAATTCCCATGCCCAGGCTGTTGCCTCGTGCTTGAAGTAGTCGCCAAAGGAGAAGTTACCAAGCATTTCGAAGAATGTACCGTGGCGTGCAGTTTTACCAACACGCTCAATATCGGGTGTACGAATACACTTCTGGCATGTTGTAACACGGTTTCTGGGAGGAATTTCCTTTCCTACAAAGTAGGGCTTTAAGGGAGCCATACCTGCATTTATTAAAAGTAAGCTGTCATCGTTCTGAGGTACAAGCGGGAACGAGGGCAGTCTGAGATGACCCTTAGATTCAAAAAAGCTGAGGTATCTCTCTCTGATTTCATTTAAACCAAGTCTTTCCATTATATGTTCACTCCTTCGTAATCTTAACTATTATACATATTTACGCATAATATTGTCAAGCGTTAAGTTCGTTGTATGCACATCTTACCGCTTTGGCAAGCTGGTCAGAACAGCTTGTGTCCTTATAGCCACAGGTAAGACCGGTAAAATAATCTTCAATTTCTTCAACCGTCATGCCGTCCACAACCCTTGAAATCGCCTTAAGGTTGCCGTTACAACCGCCTAAAAAGCTGACATTTGTAATTTTGTCACCGTCAATATCAAAGCTGATTTGTGCGGCGCAGGTGCCTTTTGTTTTATAGGTGTACTTCACTCTATCATCCCCTTTCGCATAAGTAGGACATAATTATTTGTATTATACACCTATTTGTGGCAGTAATCAAGAACTTTCTTTACAATATTGACTGAATTAATCGAACAAACAGTTGTCTGAAAACACAGGTTAGCGGTATTGCAAGAAGGATTCCCCAGAAACCGCCGAATGCACCAAGATACAGCACCAGCACCGTAACTGCAGGATGAAGCGAAAGTGTGTCAGATGAAACCTTTGGTGTTATCAGGTTATTTTCAATTTGCTGTATAAGAAGAAGCCCTATAATAACCCAAATGAGCTTTCCCGGAGCCGAAATAAAGGTTACAGCTATGATAATGCCCATTGCAGCAATTGCCCCTGCGTAAGGGATAATGTCTAAAACAGCGGCAACAAGAGCCAAGCCCCAGCTGTGCGGAATTTTAAGCGCATATAAAAACACACCGTCTATAACAAAAAGCAAAAATGCAATAAGAAGCTGCCCTTTAAAGAAGGAATCAAAGGAGAGCTTTACATCGTCAATGATTATGCGAAAAGGCGCCATCAGCTTAGTTGGAACAAATTCCTTCAATGCGTTTTTTATTGAATCGGTATCGGAAAGAATATAAAATGCGGCAACAAAGCTCACAATAATACTAAGTGTGCTTTTTGTTACCGCTGCCACTTTTGTGTATGCTCCTGTCATACCTTCTGCAAAAAACCTACTTTTCACCCCTTCAAGGGCCGTATCGGGAATATATTCTGATAAGACATTCAATATTTCGTATGCAGCACCAAAGATTTTAGGAGCTGCATACAGTACGGTAAGTAACCCGCCAAAAAGCATAATGCCATACACAATAGCAGTTGCAAAAACACCTTTTATATTATGCTTCCTGAGCCATTTTACGCAGGGCAAAAACAAATAAACAATAATAACAACGCTTACAAAAGGCGAGAAAATATTTCTCAGAGGGGTAAAAATTGCTGTTAAAAACAGAAAATAGAATGCGAAAGCTATCAGAGATGCAATAAATAAGGCTTTATCCTGCAATGTAATCACTCCTATGTAAACAAAAGGGGCTATCCCCTTTTATTTATTCATGCACGAAAGATTATCTGCCATATTTTCCATTGATTGAACTATCTTTCCTGCACTTTTGCGCATGCGCTGAGAATCCTTGTCCTTTAAGGGATCAACGCACATGCCCACAATGCTGCCCACAACAGCTCCCGTAAGGAGCCCTGTTGCAAAACCCTTTGATAAAAACATTACTACACCTCTTTGTTTTTACACGGAGCATTATCTATAACAATACCATCGTGCAAATAATTGACTGTATTTCCCACCGGGCATATCAATCGTCCGTTTATAAGGTCCTGTATTAAGGAAGAGCCTATAGAAAACTCCGACATTTTGCCTGCTTCAAAATCGAATGCCACGTTTTTTACAAAGCCTGCTCCGTGCCCGTTTTTGTATACAGCTCTCTTATTGCGGATGTCATTTTCACAGCTTTTGAAATCCTCATACAAAGGAATTACCTTCATAAATTTTTCTCCGTAGCCTATAACGTATACGCTCATCTCATCAATACTGCAGATATCCTTAAGAAAAAACAGTCTGTGACGGTATATAAGCGAATCGTTTTTTGAAATGATACCGATAATAGCATTTGTCTCCTTATTGACGAGTATGTCCGAAAGTCTTCCGAAGTATTTTTTCGTATCTTTTCCACAGACTTTCCTGCCTTTGAGCCTTAAGAAGCTTTCGTACATTCTATTGCCCCCAATACAGTATTAATATCTGCACTATTCAATATTTAAATCCAGAAAAAATTTACTAAAAAAAACACACGGAAGGCTCCGTGTGTTTTTAAAAACTATTCTGTTTTGCCTGTAAGAAGATACTTCTTTGCTGCTTCAAGCTGATTGTCTTCAGTATACTCGTAATCGTAAATAATATCGTTTAATGCAACAAGGGTGTACATGTCGAGCTCGCCTGTAATTTCCAGACTTTTAAGCATTTGGAAATATCTTACGGCTTCCTCTGTTTCGCTGTCAAAAACCGCATCGGGCTCCCCTGTAAAGCAGCCAAGGGCTTCAAGGCGCTGTTCAACAGCAAGGTTAAGCTTTTCGTTGTTTTCATCGGTAATGCTGTTGAATACCATGGGCTCCATATCCGCTTCAGTTACCTTGTGTACTGTGTTTTCAACAACAAAATCGGGCATTACGCCAACAGTGTGAATTCTTGTATCGTTAGGCGAATGGAATTCGGCAACCGTATACTTCACGCCACAGCCGGAAATAAGTCTGAAAACAGACTGCATGCTGCCCTTTCCGTAGGTTTTTGTTCCGATAAGCACGCCTGCTTTTCTGTCCTTAACGGCACCTGCAAAAAGCTCCGATGCCGATGCACTGTAGCCGTTAACAAGAAGCACCATGTTGTAGGGTGATTCTTTAAGATTGTTGGAAATTACAGCATCTTCATTGTTGTCCGGATTTTTATACTTAAACTTCGCAATTGTTCCCTCGGGAATAAAGTGCTCTGCAAGGTCAATTGCGGCATTAAGCTCACCGCCGCCGTTGTTTCTTATGTCAAGAATTATGTTTGTAATACCTTTTTCTTCAAACTCCTTAAGAACGGGAGTTATAAACTCATCGAGCGTGAGAGAGAAGGTTGAAAGATAAATATAACCAATCTTTCCGTCTTCCATAATTTCGTAAGAAATGGGGCTCTGGCTGACCTCGTCACAGAAGCAGTCAATTGTCATGGGAGTGCCGTTTCTTAACACACCAATGACAACCTTTGCACCCTTTTCACGCTTTATCAGTGTGGCAACATCGCTCACGCTGAGACCTGCAATGTCCTTACCATCTACAGAAACGATAACATCATAGGGCATAATTCCGCATTTTTCTGCAGGCGAATCGGGGAATACACTGGCAACCACAACATGGTCGCCTGAGAGCATAATCTGTACGCCTATGCCGTAGAACTCACCTGTAATATCGGTATAAAATGTTTCAAAACGCTCGGGAGTATAGAATTCGTTGTAGCCGTCATCAAGAAGGTCAACCATTCTTTCAACAGCCAGGTCAAAGTCGAACTTACCATTATCAATTGCGCTGCAAAGAGCACGATAAAGGAGGTCTTCATCACTTACACCATAATAATAATTGTCTGCCATTTGTATGCAGATATTTGCAATGCTGTTCTTCATGAGTGCCGCCTGATATGCCGAGGGTTTTACAACCTCTTCTGCGCACACACCCACAAAGCAGGATACAGCCAGTATTGCCGCTATTACAAATGACAATAAAGGCTTAATATTTTTGTTTTTCATTATATCACTCTTTCTTACATCTGTTCAGGAGCCGAAACACCAAGAATGTCGAGCACAATTCTGATAACAGCTCTTGTGGAGTCTACAAGCTTAAGTCTTGCTTCTCTTACTTTAACGTCATCGTCCTTAACTCTGCAGGCAGAATAGAAGGAATGGAAGCAGGAGGAAAGGTCGATTACGTAACGTGTAAGGTTACTGGGCTCAAAGCCTGTAGCTGCATTAGTAATTTCGTCAGGAAGAGAGGCAAGCTTCTTCATAAGCTCAAGCTCTTCCTTGGCATTGAGAACGCTAAGATCAATGTCCTTAACAGAGGGTACCACAGAGCCCTCTTCAGCAAGAAGACGGATTATTGAGCAGATACGCGCATGTGCATACTGAACGTAGAACACAGGATTATCGTTGCTCTGCTTAACAGCAAGGTCTAAATCGAAATCCATATGGCTGCCTGCTGCACGCATATTAAAGAAGAATCTCGCTGCATCGATACCGATTTCGTCAATAAGGTCAGAAAGGGTAATCATCTTACCTGTTCTCTTGCTCATTCTTACGGGCTTGCCTTCACTCATAAGTCTTACAAGCTGAATTATAAGCACCATAAGCTTGTCAGAGTTCTGGCCTACAGCTTCAAGTGCGCCCTTCATTCTTGCAATATGACCGTGGTGGTCAGCGCCCCATATATTTATACAAAGGTCAAAGTTTCGTGTTTCTATTTTGTTTCTGTGATAAGCAATATCAGCTGCAAAGTATGTGGGAATACCATTCTGACGAACAAGCACGTCGTCCTTTTCGCTGCCGAAATCGGTGCTTCTGAGCCAGATAGCGCCGTCCTGCTCGTATGCCTTACCGCTTTCAACGAGCTTGTTTACTGTTTCCATTACATCGCCCGCTTCATGAAGCACACTTTCACGGAACCATACGTCGTAATCGATTCTGTAACGAGAAAGAGTTTCTTTAAGGGCATTAATGTTAAGCTCAAGAGCATAGCCAATAAGCTTTTGGCGTCTTTCTTCGCTTGAGAGATTCAAAAGAGAGTCACCGTAAAGGTCAATATAATTCTGTGCATGCTCACGGATGTCGTCACCCTGATACCAGTCCTCGCTGAATTCAACGGCATCTTCCCCCTTAAGGATCTGAATGTATCTGCCCTCTAAGCTGTTACCGAATTTTTCAATCTGCGCACCTGCATCGTTTATGTAAAACTCTTTTGTAACGAGCCAGCCTGCTTTTTTAAGCACGTTTGCCAAAGTGTCGCCAAGAGCACCGCCACGTGCGTTACCCATGTGCATGGGACCTGTGGGGTTTGCGCTGACAAATTCTATCATAACCTTTTTGCCTTCGCCAACATTTACATCGCCGTAGCTGTCGCCCATTTCTTCAATTTCGGCAAGAACGTTCTTGATATATGCATTATCGAGGGTAAAGTTTATAAAGCCGGGACCTGCAAGCTCAATGTTTAATGCACCTATTGCATCCTTGTCAATATTTTCAACAATTGCTGTAGCAATTTCACGGGGGTTCTTTTTAAGTGCCTTAGCAAGAATCATTGCAGCGTTAACAGCAAAATCACCATGAGTTTTATCTCGGGGCTCTTCAACTGCAAAGGAAGGAATTTCGCATTCGCCGAAAGCCTTTATGATAGCAGCTTCAACTGCAGAACGGATTTCGTCCTTTTTCTTTATCAATGTGTACATTTCAAACTGTCCTTTCTGAGGCAAGGAGGCTAAGCCTCTTCTGCCCTTTCCTTGTTAAAATTGTGCCTTATAGGCTTATCCGCGTACGACAAGATGCAGATAATTCTCCACCTGCGCGGAATTATTTATATCCAGAATATACTTAATTTCAACCTCACCGCCATCGGGGCCCAATGTGTTTCTCAGCATATCGGTGCTCACCCCTATGGTAAAGCTTCCGAGAGGTGTTTCGTAATGGCTCATGTGCCTTTTGCCCTCCTGGAAAATCATCTGTGTATTAATGCCGCCGTTACGGCTCATTGTAACTGTGTCGGTGTCGATTTTAATGTGTGTTGTGCACTCGTCGCCAACGTCGGACAGATGCTCCCTATAGCGCAAAAGGTATTTGCCGTTACGGAAAGTATATTCGCCTTCGGTAACAAGTTCTGTTTTATCGTCATCACCATTGACAGAGGTTTCGCCGATAATTGAAACATATACCTTTTTCATGTATTCACCTTCTCATTGATGCCATAGTTTGCATTATAACAGCATTCAAAACATATTTCAACTGTTAATAATTGCTTTTTACTGGACTTTGTTCTTAGGGTTAAGAATGTTTCTCCAGTCCAAATCGCCTCTTTCCAAACCCTGAATTAATACTTCCGCAGTTGCAGAGTTGGTTGCGATGGGAACAGAGTGAATATCGCAAAGAGACATGAGATTACTTAAATCGGGCTCGTACTTACGGGCTGTTACAGGGTCGCGGAAACAAAGCACAAGGTCAATTTCGTTATAGGCAATTCGTGCAGCAATCTGCTGAACGCCACCCTGATGACCTGCCAGAAGCTTTTCAACATTAAGACCTGTTGCTTCAACAACCATGCTTCCTGTTGTTCTGGTAGCACAAAGCTTATGCTTTGAAAAAATACTTTTGTATGCCATACAGAACTGAACCATCAGTTCCTTTTTCTTATCGTGTGCTATTAATGCGATATGCATATTGTCTTCCCCCTTTTATATTTTTCGGCAATTTATGCCATTGTTCACTTGTTTAATATTGCATCGATTATGCGCAAAAACACGTTAGGACTTTTAAGGCTAATGAGTTTAACCTCTTCACCCATAACCCTTTTTGCAATGTTCATATAGGCTTTTCCTGCTATGGATTTTTCATTCATTACGCAGGGCTCGCCCTTATTTGCTGCACCCGAAACAGTCTCGTCTTCAGGCACAACGCCTATAAGATTAACAGAAAGAATTTCAAGAATTTCTTCTGTTGAAAGCATGTTACCGTTTTCAACGGCTTTTTGTCGTATGCGGTTAATAACAACCGTAACGTCGTCAATTCCGTTTTTCTCCAGAAGGCCGATAATGCGATCAGCATCTCTTACAGAGGTCATTTCCGGAACTGTAACCACAATGGCTCTGTCGGCACCCATAACAGCGTTTTCGAAGCCTGCTTCAAGCCCTGCAGGAGAGTCAATTATTATGTAATCATACTCTTCTTTCAAGCTCATTATGAGACTTTTCAGCTGAAGTGGAGTAATTGCGTTTTTATCCTTTGCCTGAGAGGCAGGAATAAAATAAAGATTTTCAATTTTTTTGTCGGTAAGTGTTGCCTTATCTGCAGTGCAATTGCCGGCACACACATCCACAATATCGTAAACAATTCTATCTTCAAGACCAAGCAGAATATCAAGATTTCTTAACCCGATGTCGGTGTCAATCAATAATGTCTTTTTTCCGCTTAAGGCAAGGGCCGAGCCAAGATTTGCCGAAAGTGTGGTTTTTCCCACACCGCCCTTACCGCTTGTAATTACTATCGCTTCACCCATGATAATACCTCTTTAAACTGTTTTAATTTTCACTTCGCCGTCTATTATCTGTGCAAACCCATTGAAGTTATCTTCTGTTGTGGATGGATTAAACCCTATTTTATCGGCTATTTTTATCATAACAGGATTCATGTGCATAGCATATACAACAGCCTTTGCATTCCCATTATAGCCTGCATGGGCAACACCCCGCAGATTGCCGATTACATAAATATCGCCACGGGCAACAAGCTGAGCACTTGCGTTTACGTCACCAAGCACCAGAATGTCACCGTTTGACTCCACAATCTCGCCCTGTTTAACTGTGCCCACAACCTTTTTCACAAGCTCCTCTCCGTTAGCCATAAAGTGCCTTGTCATATTATATGGCGGCATCTGAACATGGCAAAAGTCAACCTCGTAGCCAAAGGCTTTGTCAGCTATTTCACAAAGCTCAATTTCTTCCTCGAAGGTGAGCGTAGCGCCCTCATAAGCAAAGCGGGCTCTGCCGTTTTCGAGAAAGCTCTTCATACCAAGAAGATGCTTTTCAACTTCAGCCTTTTGTTCAGAAAAGCTTCTGGTGCCGTCAAGCACAAGCTTTAAAGTGTCTCTGTCAAGTTTTACGGAAATTTTCATTTTATCTCCTCATCCTATCAGTACATCTCTTACCTTGAAGGAATCGTTTTCGATTTCTCCTGCAAAATACTTTTCTATAACCTTTCTTGCAACGGGTGCAGCATCGCTACCGCCACCTGTTTTTTCCATAACAACGGCAACGGCTATCTGCGGTGCATCGTAGGGCGCATAAGCAACGTATATACCGTTAGTATATCTGCCCATCTGTGCTGAACCTGACTTTGCCGCAACAGCGACAGGGCAACCCTTGAATGCCGTTTCACCTGTACCCTCGGTTACAACAAGACGCATGCCTCTTGTTATTGCCTGGTAATTTTCAGAGCCTATATCTATGCTTTCAATAACCTGAGGCTGTGTTTCCTTTATAATTTTACCTGAATCGTCCTCAACGCTTTTTACAATATGAAGCTGATAACGTGTGCCACCGTTTGCGATTGTAGCAACGTAGCTTGCCAGCTGTATTGGTGTAACAAGCGTATCTGACTGACCGATTGAAGCCTGCAGAGTATCACCGGGATACCAGATACCATCCCCTACGCCTCTTTCCTTCATTGCTTTACGGTTTTCGGGCGATGCAACAACACCGCTGTGCTCTTCAGAAGGGATTTCTATTCCGGTAAGCTGTCCAAACCCGAATTTTTTTGCATATTCGTCAATTTTTTCGATAGTAAGGCGACGACCCACATCGTAGAAGAAGTAGTTACATGAATCTCTCAGGGCTCCGGTAACATTAATGGGTCCGTGCACTGTGTTGTGCTGGCGATAAGCCCAGCAACGTGGCTGATAGTCGTCGTAGTAGGTATAAATACCGCGGTCATTGATTATTTCCGATGTAGTAATTATGCCTTCTTCAAGTGCTGCCGTCGCAACCAGCATTTTAAAGGTGGAACCGGGTGAATATTCACCTGAAAGTGCACGGTTAATGAGAGGCTTTGCACTGTTATTAAGCAGCTCTGAATAGCTCTGGTTAAAGAGCGAGGTATCGTAAGTGGGAAAAGATGCCATTGCCAGCACCTCGCCCGTGTTTACATCAACGGCAACCACTGCGCCGGAATCGGCATAGCGACCACTTGCGGTATCTGTTGCATTGGCACGTATGTTGAGAATTGTTTCGTAAAGAGCCTGCTCTGCTGCCTGCTGAAGGTCAAGGTCAATTGTAAGGGTTACATTATTACCGGGAACTGCTTCCTCAATAACATCTTCAGAAATATTCTTACCGCCCTTTGTCTGTTCAACACCCGAGATGCCGTTAATGCCGCGAAGGTACCCCTCAGCATATTTTTCAATACCCTGCTTACCTATTATAGAGTTAATGTTGTAGCCGTCTTTACGCATTACGTCAAGCTCGTCGGCATTAATTTTGCCCACTCTGCCCAGCAAATGCGTTGCGGTATAAGGATATTTATAGTCTCTTGTGGCATTTGTTCTGATGTCTGCACCTTCAAAAAGGCTCTGTTGCTCCTTTATAACGGTTATCATATCCATTGGGATATTACTTGCAAAGGTAAAGTCTGTTGTGTAAGAAAAGTCACGCAGGGTCATTTCGTACCTGGTGGCAGTTATTTTAAGTCGGTACGCCATATTTGCCTCGCTTACAGCGTATTTTTCCGAGAAAAACTGCAGCGCCTCATTTGCCGTTGCACCCTTATCTATGCCATATTTTTCTTTCCAGGCATATTCCTTCTTTTTCGGTTCATAGATATTTTCTTCAAAGAAAAATTTCACGGTGCCGTTTTCATAAATAATGGGAAATGTGGTCGAAACATAGTGATTATAGTTTTCAGAAAGAACGTACAAGCTTTTTATAAGGCTGTTAAGTACATAGTCATTTTGTCCTTTCACCTTTTTTATAACAAGGCTGTTAGACATTTTATTTGTTACCAGAACTCTGCCGTAACGGTCGATAATGTCGCCACGGGGCGCCTCGACAACAGTTGTTTTTGTTGTTCTTTTCTGGCTTTGTTCACGGTATTCCGAGCCTGAAATGAGCTGCAGGGAAACAAGCCTTACTGCAAAGGCCATCATTATAACTGCGAGGATAACATATAATATTCTATATCTGCTGTTCATACCTTATCCCCTTTCTCTTTTTTTCGAAACGGATGCGCGAGAGGAGAACATATACGGGAATGAACACAAGGGTGTTCACAATACATGCAGGGACAACAACACTGAAAATGTCTCCTAAAGCAATTTCCGCACCTCGGAAGAGGAAGCTTAAAATGCCGAATATGAACTCGTACAGAAAGGATGCTGCAAGGCACATTGGTATAACAACCTTCATGCTCTTCTGATATGCAAAGCTTATGAGGATAATTGCAGCAATTGCCGTATACATATACAAAAGCGTGTTAATGCCTATATTCGCACCTGTAAGCATGTCCACCAAAAGACCGGTTACCGTTGCAAAAACAACGCTTTCGACATTGTCGTTTATAATGCACAAAGCAAAGGAAAATGCAAAAATAAAATTCGGAATTACGCCAAAAAGGGTAAAATGAGACAGAACGGTAACCTGAAGCAGAACAACCGCCAGCATAAGAATCGCTTTAAATTTCAATCCCATTTTTATCCCTCCTTTTTTATCTTCCTACCAGAACCTCACTGAGCGAGTTAAAGTTAACCTCGCTTTCAACTATTGCTGTAAGTGTAAGTCCGTCGTCATCGTCATGGATTTCAACAATTTTACCTATATAAACACCCTTAGGGTAAATGCTTCCCGTGTCAGAAATTTCAATTCTGTCGCCTATGACAACATTTGCATTTTTAGGCAGATAATTAAGCTTACATCTGCCTGCCTCGGCAAGGTTAAAGTCGCCTTCAACAACACCTCGGTCGCCCGTTCTTGCACAAACTGCACTTATTGACGACTCTATGTCAATGATTTCACGCACCTTTGCCCAGGTTGTACCAACCTCGTAAACGGTACCAACAAGCCCTTGTGCAGTAATAACAACATCGTTGACATTAACACCCATGCCTATGCCCTTATCGATGGTAATAACGTTATACCAATTGTCCGATTCGATAGAAATAACCGATGCGCCCTGTAAATTGAGCTGAGGCATAGATGACTTCATGTTTAAAAGTGCAAGAAGCCTTTCGTTCTCTGCCTTGTAGGCTTCAATATCAGAATAGTCATTTTCCAGAATTGCAATACGCGCTTTTAAAAGCTCGTTCTCCTCGGCATAGCTGCCTGCTTTTATAAAGGAATCGATAACGCCCGATGCCTTGTCGTATACAAAGGAAACACATTGTTTAATTGGCTGAAGCACAATGTTAGCGGCATCGCTTATAAAGTCGGCTCTGCCCAAAGAAAGTGTGGATATTGCCATAATGAGCAAAATGACCACGCTTACAATGGCAACCCTTATATAAAAATTTTTAGAAAATTTTTTCATTTATCTTCACATCCCAAAAGGATTTTTATCAATTATATTTAAGCAGCTTTCTGAGCTTTTTATCGCTTAAAATTTTATGTATACCCCTCAGACTGCAGCCTGACGGGTTGTCAGCAACCTTTGTTTTGAAGCCTGTACGCTTTGTGAAAAGCTCCTCAATTCCATATATATTGGACAAGCCGCCTGTGAGAATAATGCCCGATTCCATAACGTCGCTCAAAAGCTCCGGTGGAGTTTTTTCAAGTGTTATGATAACAGAATCGATTATTTTTTTGATAATATCGGCCATTACCTCGCGCATTTCTTCGCTGTAAACGGCAAATTCTTTGGGCAACCCTGTAGAAATATCTCTTCCCTTATACTTTTTAAGCTCATTTTTTTCCTTAGGCAGAGCACAGCCAAGCTCAATTTTCATTCTTTCGGCTGTGTTTTCGCCTATGATTACGTTATATTTACGCTTAACATAGGACACAATTGCAGTATCCATGCTGTCGCCTGCGTCTTTTATGCAGTTACCTGTTGCAATTGTGCCAAGGGCAATAACCGCCGAATCGGCAGTGCCTGCACCAATGTCAACAACCATGCTGCCTGTAGGGGTAAGCACATTCACACCTGCACCCAATGCTGCAGCCATGCTGCCTTCAATTGTATCTGCAGAGGAAACACCCAGATTCTTTGCGGTTTCAGCAGCGGCACGCCTTTCCATCTGTGTGGCGCTTGAAGGAACTGTAATAAGTGCATTTACGCCTGTGAGAACAGTTCTCTTACATGCCTTTTTTACAAGCATTTTAACCATGCCTTCAGCAGCTGAATAATCGGCAATAACACCACCTGAAAGGGGTTTTATTGCCAGGAAATTTTCAGGCGTTTTGCCCAAGGCCTCCTTTGACATGCTTCCGGCATCAGTTATTATATTTTCTTCCAGGTTTATGGTAACAACACTGGGTTCACTGAACACATCGCCACCGGGCAATGCACATATTGAAGTGTTGCCTGTACCCAGGTCAATACAAAGTCCGCGCATAATATCAATCCTTATTTATAATATATCTATTCCGAAATCATCCTTAAGCATTTTTGCAAGAGCACAAATGGGAAGCCCTACAACGTTGAAATAATCGCCCTCGATTTTTTCAACCAGGAGCCTGCCCTTTCCCTGGATGCCGTATGCTCCTGCTTTGTCCATGCTCTCACCGCTTCTTATGTAGCGCACAGCCTCGCTTTCAGTAAGGCTGCGGAACTTTACCTTTGTTTCTTCATACTTCACGCTTGCTTCTCCGTTGGCACCACTTATAACACAATAGCCTGTAAGAACGCTGTGCCACTTTCCCGAAAGCTTCATAAGCATTGCTTTTGCATCGTCAAAGTCCTTAGGCTTGCCTAAGATTTCCCCCTCTGATACAACAACGGTATCTGCCGAGATTACAATGTCGTTCTTTTTTGCGTTTTTCGCCACTGCAGCACCCTTTAAAAGAGCCAGCTCCATAACATATTTCTCAGGCGGAAGAAGGGTGGATATATCCTCAGAGGCATCGGATGGAATAACAGTGTGTACTACACCTGCATCCTTCAATATTTCCTGCCTTCTGGGCGATTGTGATGCCAATATAAAATGTTTCATATCATGCTCCTTTCCACGCAAATAAGACAAGACACTCCTTGACTGAAATATCATATCACATTTCAGTTTCATTTTCAACTAAATCTTGACTATTTTTTTGTTATTGATTTTCACCTTGATAGGATTTCTCCATATTCCCCACAATTACTTCCACTTCTTTTTCTTCATTTCCTGACACAACTGTCAGTATAATACTTTCCCCTACACTGCATTTAAAAAGCTCGCGCCTTAAACTGAGCATGCTGTCCACCTTCACAGAGTTGATTTTTGTTATAATGTCACCATAGCGGATACCATTTTCATAACATGGACCGTCAATGTCGAGGCTTATTACATAAAGGCCGTCTGCCGGTGCTTTTCTGCCCTTAAGATAATTTGCCGCCTGACTTGTGTAGGCGTAAATTCCCAGATATGGTGTTTCAAAGCTGCCTGTTTTCTCAAGCTTTTTTATAACGCTTTCGCATATGTTCACGGGTATGGCAAAGCCCATGCCCTCGGCGGTGGAAACACGCACGGTATTAATGCCTATAACCTTTCCTTCAGAATTCATTAACGGGCCTCCCGAATTGCCGGGGTTTATGGAGGCATCGGTCTGGATAAGGTCCTCCATGTGAAGCACGCTGTCTCCGTTCTCAATGGTTATAGACCTGTTTTTTGCGCTTACAATGCCTTTTGTAACGCTTCGTTCAAACTGTAAGCTCAAAGGATTTCCTATGGCAAAAACGTCTTCACCTGCCCGGACTGATGCGTATTCACCCATTTCGGCAGCATAAGGTACGTCTGCTGAAATTTTTACAACGGCAACATCCAGTGCTCTGTCGCTCCAGCAAAGAGTGCCCTCTTCAACACTTCCGTCGTGAAGGGTAATGTCAATGCGGTAGGGTTCATCGCCAACCACATGATGGTTTGTTATTATATAGCCTTTTTTCGAAACTATAACGCCACTGCCTAAGCTTGCACCCTGTTTATTTCTTTCAACAGCCTCAACCCCCACAACGGAAGGCAGAACCCTTTCCACAACATCGGGCAGAAGCTCTTCATACTTTGGAATTACAATCTCGTTTATATCCTCAGTAACACTCAGCCTTTCGTTAACCACATCACTCTGACCTTCCCCCGCACTTTCACCTGCGGCATAAGAAAAAAGCGATACAAATATCATTAAAAGCGCATAAATTACTATCTTCACATAAATCAGCTCCTTTTTAGTATTTTCATCGTGTAAATTCTTTTTTATTCAGTAATATGCTTCTTGCTTTTTCTTTTTAATTATAGTATAATTTCTATCAATACTTTCAATATAAAGGCGTGAACAACATGGCAAAAATCAAATCTAAAACTCTTCCCGCAATTGCAATGCGCGGGCTTGTAGTTTTTCCACATATGGTGTTTCATTTTGACGTTATAAGAAAAAAGTCTATCCGTGCATTGGAAATTGCAAGTGAAGGCGACGGACTGGTATTTCTTACAACACAAAGAGACATAAGTGTAGAAGAACCTACAGCAAAGGATGTTTTCAAAACAGGAACTGTTGTAAAAATAAAGCAATTTCTCCGTTTACCCGGTGAAGGCATAAGAGTGCTTGCCGAAAGTGTTTGCCGTGCAACCTATTCTTCAATGGACACCTCCGGAAGCTACATAGTTGCAACAATTACCGAGGCAAATTCCAGCTTCAAAACACTTGGCAGCGAGGAATACAGCGCAATTTCAAGGCAAATTCATTCTTTAATCGACCTTTACTTCCGCGCTAATACAAAGGCTTCCCCGGACACGCTTATTGCAGGCATCAATGAGGAAAGCCCTTCAACCCTGGCTGACTCAATTGCTGAAAACTTTCTTGCCGAAATTGAAGACAAGCAAAAAATTCTTGAAACAAAGAACGTTAAAAACAGGCTTTTACTGCTGATTGATTACCTTATCCGCGAGGTAAAGGTTCTGCAGGTTGAGTCGGACATTATGATGCGCGTTAAAGAGCAGATGGACGAAAACAACCGCGAATATTTCCTTCGTGAAGAGGCAAAGGCTATTGCCGCTGAATTAGGCGAAAAGGACGGCAACCTTAAGGACGTTGAGGAATACGAAAAGAAGCTTTCTTCCCTTTCCTGCCCCACTTACGTTACAGAAAGAATAAGAAAAGAGCTGGACCGCCTTACTCACCTTAGCCCTCAGTCGCCCGAATCGGCAATTTCAAGAGGCTATCTCGACACAATTTTTGACCTTCCCTGGGATAAAACAACTACCGAAATTTCCGATATTGCCAAATCAAAAGAGATTATTGAGCGCGACCATTACGGCATGAAGGACGTTAAGGACAGAATTATTGAGCATTTAGCAGTACATAACCTTACAGGCGGTAAGGCACCTGCCATTTTGTGCCTTTACGGCCCTCCCGGTGTTGGTAAAACCTCTATTGTAAAATCCCTTGCTGAGGCAATGGGCAGAAACTATTCACGAATTTCCCTTGGCGGTGTTCGTGACGAGGCTGAAATTATGGGTCACAGACGCACCTATGTGGGCGCTCTCCCCGGCAGAATTATAACAGGGCTTATTAAAGCAAAAGCCGCAAACCCCATAATTTTACTTGACGAAATCGACAAGCTTTCACGTGACTATAAGGGCGACCCTGCATCGGCACTGCTTGAGGTGCTTGACTCTAACCAGAACAACGCTTTTACAGACCACTACATGGAAATTCCTGTTGACTTATCCAAGGTTATGTTCATAACAACCGCAAACGATTTGTCCACAGTTTCCCGTCCGCTGCTGGACAGAATGGAATTAATTGAAGTGCCCGGCTATACAGAAGAAGAAAAGAAAGAGATTGCAACAAGGCACCTTCTTCCCAAGCAACTTAAGCTTCACGGGCTTAAAAAGACACAGGTAAAGATTGCACCCGACGTTATATCTGACATTATAGCAGGCTACACCAAGGAATCTGGTGTTCGTACTTTAGAGAGAACAATAGCCGCTGTTTTAAGAAAGTGTGCCGTTGAGCTTTCAGAAGGTGAAAAGAAGAGCATTAACGTTACAAAAACAGTTTTAGAAAAATACCTCGGCACGCCAAAATATACCTTCGACAAAGCATCTAACGAAGGTGAGGTTGGCGTTGTAACAGGGCTTGCATGGACCTCCGTTGGCGGCGATACGCTTTCCATTGAAGTTAACGTTATGGAAGGCACAGGCAAAATTGAGCTTACCGGCAGCCTTGGTGATGTTATGAAGGAATCGGCAAAGGCAGCCATTTCCTACATACGTTCAAAGGCAGACATGTATTCAATTGACCCCTCCTTCTATAAGGATTGCGACATTCACATTCATGTGCCCGAGGGTGCAACACCTAAGGATGGCCCCTCAGCAGGCATTACAATTGCAACGGCACTTGTAAGCGCTCTCACAAAGAGGGTTGTAAAGTCCCGCCTTGCAATGACAGGCGAAATTACCATCCGCGGCAGAGTGCTTGCCATCGGTGGCTTAAAGGAAAAGGTGCTTGCAGCCTACCGCAGTGGTGTCGACACAATTATTATCCCCCGTGAAAACGAAAAGGATTTAAAGGATATTCCCGAAAATATCCGCAAAAAAATAGCATTCAAGGTTGTTTCTTCTGCCGACGAGGTTATAGGCACAGCACTTTTGCCTGCCAAGGGCAACAAAGAAGAAAGTGTTTTTAAAGCCTCAAAAGCAAGAAGCAGTCAGCATAAAGGAGTAACGGCATGAACATACACAACGCTTCACTTACAATATCAGCTGTAAACCCCAAGCAGTATCCGGAAACAGTATTTCCCGACATTGCCTTTGCAGGCAGAAGTAACGTTGGCAAGTCGAGCTTTATAAACAAGCTCTTAAACCGTAAGAGCCTTGCACGCACAAGCTCAAAGCCCGGTAAAACAGCTACAATCAATTTTTATAACATTGACAACACAATCAATTTCGTTGACCTTCCCGGCTACGGCTATGCACAGGTAAGCAAGGAAGAAAAGGCTAAATGGGGCAAAATGATTGAAACCTACCTTAACAGCCGCGAAAATTTAAAAATTACTGCTCTTTTAGTTGACGCACGCCATAAGCCCACTCAGGAGGACGCTGTTATGGCAGACTGGATAAGAGAAAGACACGGTTATCTTCTCATTTTTGTTACCAAATGCGACAAAATTGCAAAAACAAAATTAAACGACCATCTTGACGAAATCTATTACGCATTGAACTTAACCGACGACGACATTATGATTCCTTTTTCTGCCGAAACAGGAATGGGTGTTGACGATGCATGGGAAGCAATCTGCGAAATCTGCGAAGTTGAGAAATAATATTGACACAACTAAAAAATACCGCCACATGGCGGTATTTTTTAGTTGCAGTCACATTTGTCGTGTTCGTCAAAGCAGCCTCTCATGGGCGGGAAAAATTCGTCTACAGGGAAAGAAATGTTTTCAAAAATGTTGCAGGGGTCGTCAACTGTCGATGCAACACATTCCTTTTCGGGTATGCAGAAGTCATAGGCAGGAATTAAAAGCTGAACGTTTCTTTCAAGCTTAACTATTGTGAAAAGCCCTAAGGAAACATACACGTTTCTGCCGCCGTCACCCATCATGCCAACAAAACGGTCGTCAAAAACACGCCTTACGCAGTCGGGAATGTTGCAAACGTCAATTTCTTCGCCGGGAATGTTGCAGCTGTCACAGCGGTCGGCAATTTTTGCACCTAAGCAGATGGGGTCAACAACCTCTACCACAGCCTTAGGAAGGTTCGTTTTCTGCCATGACTGAGGGTCGAAGCTGTCTTCCTTGTATTTTGATTCGAAAATTTTGGCATTGCCTTCACTGCCGAAAAGCACAACCTTTTTGTTAAAGGTTGCTAAGCCTTCAACGCAAACAGGGCGTGACACGCCGGTGTATACATCGAGTGTAATTTTAAAGAAATAGTTTAAGTCAACTGTGTAATAGCCTTTGTTGAAGGGCATTTGCTCTGTGTCGGCAAACACCCATATAACCTCGCTCTTTTTGCACTTTACATCAACAGCACGGTTGACTATTTCCTGCCCTGTTTCTGTAAGGTAAACCCTTAAGCATTCAATGCATTCCTTGCTACGGCAGGAGTCGTAAACCTGCTGGGTCTGTATGCAAACCTTTTCACGGCATCCGAATGAGCTTGTTATATTATCTTCCATACAAATACCTCCAAATAAAAATACTATGTAGTAAGCTACACACTACATAGTATTCAGAAAGTATTATTTTGCTACTTAAATAAATCCGCCGTCGCAAACAAGTGTCTGCCCGGTTATAAAGCTTGCTTTGTCGCTTGCAAGGAAATAGACTGCTTCGGCAACCTCCTGAGGTGTACCTATTCTTCCCACTGCGGTTTCCTCCGCAAGAGAAGCTATGTCACCCTCTGACAGATGGGCATTCATTTTTGTGTCGATAACGCCGGGTGCAACACAGTTAACGCGTATGCCCGATGGGCCGTATTCCTTTGCCAGGGATTCTGTAAGGGAAATTACCGCCGCCTTTGTTGCGCTGTAGTGAGCCTCGCAGGAAGCCCCCTTAACACCCCATATGCTGGAAACATTTACAATGCTCCCCTGCTTTTTTTCCAGCATGTCTGAAAGGGCAAGCTGGCACATGTTGAAAACACCTGTTACGTTAATATCGAATATTCTTTGCCATTCCTCTGGTGTAATGTCTAAAAAGAGCTTTTGCTGTGCAATGCCCGAATTATTTACAAGCACATCTACCTTGCCTATTTTTTCGTGAAAATCACAAAAAAGCTTTTCAACCTCGCAACGCGCGGAAACATCGCACTTGAAAATTTCGCAAACCGCTTCGGCACGCGTAAGCTCAGCACACAGCTTTTCAGCGCTTTCTTTATCGCTGTTATACACAATGCCCACGTTATAGCCATTTTGCGCAAAGGTGCGTGCAACAGCGCTGCCAATTCCGCCGCTTCCGCCTGTTATAAGCACATTCTTTTTCATTTTTCGTCTCCTTTAATATAGGCTACAACATCGCCTAAGTTTCTGACGCTTACAATCTGTATTCCGTCGGTTTTTTCAATGGAGCCAAGTGCATCGAAGGGCATCATACACTTTTTGAAGCCCATCTTTTTGCTTTCGTTAAGCCTGCGCTGTGCCATTGAAACTGTTCTTAATTCGCCTGTTAAGCCAACCTCGCCAAAGAAGGTCATGTCCTCGGGCAGGGGCTTATTCATGTAGCAGGAGATTATAGCGCACACAATGCCTAAGTCGCAGGCATTTTCAGGAATGCGTATGCCTCCTGTTACGTTTATGTAAATGTCGTTTTCGCTCATTTTAAAGCCAAGCGCCTTTTCGATAACTGCGCTCATAAGTGTGAGGCGGTTATAATCAACGCCGTCGCTTGTCCGCCTTGGTGCGGCAAAGCTTGTTTTAACGCACAATGCCTGTATTTCGGCAAGGATGGGACGCGTGCCTTCAACTGCACACACAACGGCGCTGCCGGGCACGTCCACAGGTCTGCCCGAAAGTAGCATAAGCGACGGGTCGGGCACATCCACAAGGCCTTTGTCCCTCATTTCGAAAACGCCAATTTCGTCTGTTGAGCCGAAACGGTTTTTAACGGCACGCACAATGCGGTAGCTCTGGTGCCTTTCGCCCTCAAAGTAGAGCACGCAGTCAACCATGTGTTCTAAAACCCTTGGCCCTGCAATGCTACCTTCTTTTGTAACATGGCCTACAATAAAGAAAGTAATGCCGTTTTCCTTAGCAATTTTCATAAAGCGGAGTGTACATTCTCTTACCTGACCAACGCTACCCGGTGCAGAGGATAATTCAGAAGAATAAATGGTCTGCACAGAGTCGATAATGCATACCTTTGCATCGTTAGCCTCAACTGCATCGGCAATGCTGTCAAGGTCTGTTTCGTTGCACACAAGCATGTCGGAGCTTTTAATGCCAAGCCTTTCGGCACGGATTTTAATCTGCTTTTCGCTTTCCTCGCCGGAAACGTAGAGCACATTCCGGCTTTTTGCGCAATAAGACGCCACCTGCAGTAAAAGGGTGGACTTACCAATGCCGGGCTCGCCGCCGCAAAGCACCAGGCTGCCCTTTACAATGCCGCCGCCTAAAACACGGTCGAGCTCACTGCTGCCCGATGGAGTGCGTTCTTCGTTTTCCATGGTAATTTCGTCTATTTTTTTTACCTCGGTCTTTTTGACCTTTTCGCTTGCAACGCTTGTTCTCTCTGCCTTTTCTTCAATAAAGCTCATGAAGGTTTCACAGGAGGGGCACTTGCCAAGCCATTTTACGGCCTCGTAGCCACATTCTTTGCAAACGAACACTGTTTTTTGTTTCATATGTATTCAATCCTTTTTATGAAAATTAACAAACCAAAACTATTTTTTCAAAAGAGAAATTAATAATTTAATACCTCTTCCAACAAATATGGAAAAAGCCATTCCACCTGTAAACAAGCAGAAAAATGCAACGATATATTTATATCCGTAAAGATAACCAATTAATTCAGCCAACAGATACACAATAAGGCAGATAGCTGTCACAAAAATATTTGCTTTAATTTTATCTTTTCGAACAGGAATTAAAAACGCAAGCAACATAACTATAATTCCAAGCAACAGCAAGTCGGAATCAATGAAAAACTCTTCAAATATGCCCATATTTTTCACTCCTTTTTTATGTTTTAAGCTCCTTTGTGTAAAGAGAGGATTTTAATTTTGCAGTTTTTACAAAGACTGGTTAATCGGATGTCTTTCTTTTTTGTAGTCGTTCATATCAGCATGCTGTTCTATTGAAATTCACTCAATTAATTCAACCTTAACATCATGATTCGTATTATCACAATCCAACATTGTCTCCAACAATTCCAATATAGTTTCAGTACCTAAATCTTTTTTGCTTTTACTATATTTTATCCACTTGATAGTGATTGGCTCATTATATTCATGCACACCAAATCCACCTCTTAATAAATCATCAAATGCATTTAGATTATGCCCTGTTTTCCATTTCAAATTTTTTGTTAACAGCTTGTCTATTTCCTCATAAAAACCCTCTAGGTCAGAAAAGTTATTTCCATCCAGTATAAATGTTTTCACGTTCACACACCTTCAAATTCTTAGTTAGTTATTGATGTCATTACTATAACAAAGTTCGTGTCAAGTCAGGAGAACAGTGAATAATAGGACCTACTATTTTTTTCTTAATTTTTCACTGCATTTTTTCTGAACAAAATTCTTTAGAACCCGCGAGAATACTGGATTTTCTCGCATCCGATAGTATATGTAAATATTATAAATCGGCAAACTAATCTTTTAAATTTTATAGACTTGACACGAGTAAAAAGCCGGTGAAATCATAGCACTGAATTACTTTATTCAATTACCTTTTCACAGCCATCAAACATATGTGTGCTATTAAACTTTGGAAACGAATCATACAAAATGGTTGATTTCTTAACGCTCCACCATCTATTTTTCCCCAATCTTAATTTGATTTTATCGATTTCCTCTGGAGATTTGAAATTTGCATTTTCCACAAGAAAAGCTATGTATTTTATATTATCTACATTAGGATGTATTGTTCTTGTTATATTTAACTCTTGACTGATATGTATGTTGTATATGCTTTTTGTTTTATCATCGTTGTCTGCCGTTAATGTTGAGAAGTCTAACAATTCTGTTTTTAATTTAGTTCCATTTTTAAGAATCACGGTCGAAGATATATTCTCAGCAAACAATGGCAATTCTTTGATATAGATATTAAGTGCTAACATAATTATAGTTCCATGCTTTTTTTCTCTTCTGTTTGCAGATATACCAAAAGCATCAGTTAATACTCTTATGTCTAGTGGCGCAATATGTATTTTCCTAAAATAATTATATATTGGTTTTATTATTATTGGTATCCACGCTGCCGCACCGATAAAGCTCGCGTAGGTTGCTATCTTGTCCATATTTTTTACTCCTTTAGTGTTTATTATTTGCTAATTTCTGATATGCTTTTATAAATTCTTAATGTGTGGCTTGTATAAATTATTTTACATGATTTTTCTTTAAGCAAGATATTTCACTTGCTTCGCTTTTCTTTTGCACAAATTGGACACCCACGCCCTCGATTTCGATTTTGTATTATCGCTTGCCACTCGTGCCCCTTACTGCATTTCCACCATACTTTTTTCCCGCTATTAGGGGCTACTTCCATAGGCGTTAATTCGCCGTTTTTATCATAATTCCATTCTTTTGCTAAAGTTGGATTTACTGTCTGCAAATCATTATAACCTTTTAAAACTTTTTTGCCTGTGCAATACGGACATCCGCGCCCGTTGTTTCTATCAGCTATCAGTGCTTGCCATTCGTGTCCTTTACCACACTTCCACCATACTTTTTTATTGCTGTTAGGTAATACATCCAAAGGTGTTAGTCCATTATTCTTTTCATAGTTCCATTCCTCTGCTAAATTCGAATTCACTGTTTTTAAGTCATTATTGCCTTTTAAAACCTTTTGATGTGTGCAATAAGGACATCCACGCCCGCTATTTCTATGAGCTACTGTAGTTTGCCATTCATGCCCTTGGTTACACTTCCACCATACTTTTTTATTACTGTTAGGTAATACATCCGAAGGTGTTAATCCATTATTTTTTCATAGTTCCATTCTTCCGCTAAACTCGGATTAACCGTTTGTAAATCATTATAGCTTTCCAAAATTTTTTTGCCCGCACAATATGGACATTTGCGTCCTTTGTTTCTATTAACAATTGTTGCCTGCCATTCGTGTCCTTCATTACATTTCCACCAGACCTTTTTATTGCTATTGGCTGGAAAATGTTCTGGTTTTAAATTGCCATTTCTTTCATAATTCCATTCGGCTGCTACTTTCGGATTAGAAAACAAAATAGATTTTCCCTTTTCCGTGTATACTCGCAAATTTTCTATAGCAATAGTATCTCTTTCTAAATCAACATCAACATCTGTTCCAACTATCCTGCATAAAACTTCTGCAAGTATTTTTGACAGATCTTTTTGATTTCTTTGAATAACATAGTCTATAGAACTATCACTTAACGATGCCAACCCTTCTCTTATCCTATATAATACAATTCCATCTTTTTTACATTTATAATTTTTCTCTAAATCTTTCTTAATTATGTTTTTATGCCAGAGATAACCATCATATTCAATGGCTATTTTTTTAGATGGGATATAAATATCCAATTCATATCCCTGTTCCCTATATGAATGCATTACATCCAGTCCGTATTCTTTAAGATAATATACAAGTGCATACTCAGGGAAAGAGGTCTTTCGTTCAGAATTACAAACGGGGCATCCATGTTCATTATTTCTACTTGCTATCACAGCCTGCCATTCGTGCCCTTTATTACATTTCCACCATACTTTCTGCCCACTATTAGGCATTACATCCACCGGTGTTAATCCATTGTTCCTTTCATAATTCCATTCTTCTGCTAATGTTGGATTAATCGTTTGTAAATCATTATAGCCTTTTAAAATCATTTGTCCTGCACAACAAGGGCATCCGTTTCCTATATTTCTATTGGATATTGATGCCTGCCATTCGTGTCCTTTGTTGCACTTCCACCATACTTTTTTGTTGCTATTAGGCAATACATCCATGGGTGTTAATCCATTGTTCTTTTCATAATTCCACTCTCTCGCTAAAGTTGGATTAACTGTTTGTAAATCATTTTCACCTTTAACGGCGTATCTTCCTGTACAATATGGGCAACTAGTACCACTATTTCTATGAAAAATTGTAGATTGCCATTTGTGCCCCTTACTGCACTTCCACCATGCTTTTTTGTTGCTTCCAAGTGTTAGTTTTTCAGGATTGAAGTTTAATTCGTTATTCTTTTCCCAATCCCATTCAGCCATAAGTTGAGCATTATCGCTCACATATCTTTTTTCTTTCTTTTCTGCCATAATACTCAACTCCTTTTAATTTCATTTTTCAACACTATTTGGCATCATTCAACATCATTCGACAAAATTCTTACTCGTGTCAAGTCAGGATTAAAAATTTCAACTTTATCTCATTATACCAAACTGCGCTATCTTTTTCAATAATTTTCAAATTTAATATAGCATATTTTATGAAGCTGTGGTATAATGTTTGTATTATACTTCTGAGGTGAATTTATGGACTACCATTTTGATTCTAAAGAGGATGTAAAATTAATTATCCTCACTGTTATAGACTATTTCAACATACCAATTACAAACGCAATGATTGTTGACACTGTGCTCGCGCATTCCTTTGTGGAATATATCGACATAATGCAGTATTTACACGACCTTACCGAAACACAGATGGTCACCTACTACATTGAAAACGAAACAAGGTATTATTCCCTCACGCCCAAGGGCAAGGATGCGGTTGAGTTTTTCGCTTCCAAAATTCCCCTTACGGTGCGTGAAAGGCTTTTTGAAACCGCCAAAGAAAATGCAAAGGCTTTTAAAAACGATGAATCGGTTCAGGCAACCTACGAAAAAGTTAACGATTTTGAATACAGGGTTATATTGCGCATTATTGAGCGCGGCGGCGACATATTCAATTTAAGCCTTACAGTTGGCACAGAAAGCATGGCAAAAGCAATGTGTGGTCGCTTCAAGCGTGACCCCCAGGGCTTTTACACAACTGTTTTTTCAATGTTAATTGATTCTGAGAGTGAAAATTGACAGTTTTTGAATATTAAACCTTGACTAAATTTTAAGTAAATTATATAATTAGAATATATAAATATATGTAAAAGGAGTTAGAGAAATGACAATTGCAGAATTAAAAAAGGAATTCGTCAAGTACTACGGCGGCAGCGAAGATGATATCCGCATTTTTATGTCTCCCGGCAGAGTAAACCTCATTGGCGAACATACTGACTATTGCGGCGGTTTTGTTTTCCCCGCAGCTATCACAATGGGTACATACATTGCAGCAAGAAAAACTGATGACAAGATCATCAAGATGCGCGCAACAGACCTTCCCGACTATGTTGAAGCTGATGCTACACGCATTAACGACTACAAGCACCTTTCCTGGGGTAACTATCAGTTAGGTGTTGCAGCAGAGCTCGAAAAGAGAGGCTACGAAATTGTAGGTTGTGAACTTCTTTACGACGACACAATTCCTCATGGTGGCGGTCTTTCCTCCTCTGCAGCTATTGAAGTTGCTACAGCTATCACATTTGCAACATTCTCCAACGAATTAAAGGGTATTACAGAACCCCTCGATATGATTGAAATGGCTCTTTGCGGTCAGGGCGCTGAAAACAACTACTGCGGCGTTAACTGCGGTATCATGGACCAGTTTGCTTCTGCTATGGGCAAAAAGGACCACGTTATCTTCCTCGACTGCAGAAAGCTCGAAGACTACAAGCTTGGTCCCCTTAAGATGGATGGCTACAAGATTGTTATTTCCAACACAAACAAGAAGAGAAGCCTTGCAGACAGTAAGTATAACGAAAGAAGAGCTGAAACAGAAGAAGGCCTGGCAGAACTTCAGCAGGCTCTTCCCAACGCTACATGCCTTGGTGACATTTCTCTTGCAGAGTTTGAAGCTAACAAGCACCTTATCAAGCGCGACATTGTCCGTCAGAGAGTTACTCACGTTATCGAAGAAGACGACAGAGTA
>JAFQLL010000014.1 GCA_017414645.1 Clostridia bacterium
CCAGGATCAAACTCTCTAAAAAAATATCTCAGTTTCCGTAGAAACTAAAAAGTCTTAGAAATTTTGATTTAGCTCTTTAAAACTTGAACTTACGTTCGTTTACTGACTAAATTTGTCTGGTTTGTAAAAAACCTTAAGTTTTACTCAAATAACATTTGAGCCCTTATACTATTTAATTTTCAAGGTTCACAGTGCTCGTTTTTCGAGCGACCTTGACTATATTAACACGCCCATTTAAATTTGTCAACACCTTTTTTAAAAAAATTTGATTTTTTTTGTCGGACAAATAACCACGTCCCTATTCATGGGAAAGTATACCCATCAAAAAAACATTTTATTCAATAAATAAAATACCTGACCATTTTTTTGTACCCCTTTTCTTGTAGAATTTAATCGAAAGGAGGAGCAATCTTCATTGACGAAAAAATCAACTTATGGTATTATATATAATGAATATATATCTGCAAAACAGATTTAATTAATACATCCAGGAGGTTGATTTTATGCGTACATCGAAGCAAATTAAGGTCGGTAACATTTTAATAGGCGGCGGCGCGCCCATAAGCGTGCAGTCCATGTGCAACACCGACACACGAAACGTTGAGGCAACCGTTAACCAGATAAAGAACTTAGTTTCTGCAGGCTGTGACATTGTGCGCCTTGCTATCCCCGACGAGGCAGCAGCAAAGGCAACAAGAGAAATAAAAGCGCAGCTCCCGGAGGTGCCCTTGGTGGCGGACATTCACTTTGACCATCGTCTTGCACTTATGTGTGTCGACAGTGGCATGGACAAAATACGCATTAACCCGGGCAACATCGGCTCTATAGATAATGTAAAGAGAGTTGTTGACAAATGCGGTGAAAGAAGCATTCCTATCCGTATTGGTGTTAACGGCGGCAGCTTGGAAAAAGAGTTACTCAGTAAGTACGGTCACCCTACAGCGGATGCCCTTTGTGAAAGTGCCATGGGACATGTTAAGATTTTAGAGGATTGCGGCTTCTATGATATTGCAGTTTCCTTAAAGGCAAGCAATGTGCCCACAACCTATGAGGTATATAAGAAGTTTGCCGAAATGGTACCCTACCCCTTACACCTTGGTGTTACGGAAGCAGGCACAGAATACTCGGGTGTTGTAAAGAACGCCATCGGCATTGGCTCCCTCCTTTTAAACGGTATTGGCGACACCCTTCGTGTGTCGTTAACTGCTGACCCTGTAAAGGAGGTTAAGGCAGGCATTGAAATTTTGAAGGCTATAGGGCTTAAAAAGGGTGTTACCATGACCTCCTGCCCTACCTGCGGCCGTTGTAAGGTTGACATGATTCCCGTTGCAGAAGAGGTAAGCAGACGCCTTGAAGGAGTTGAAAAAGAAATACATGTTGCAGTTATGGGCTGTGCGGTTAACGGCCCCGGCGAAGCAAGAGAGGCTGATATCGGCATGGCATGCGGTGACGGCTGTGCACTTCTCTTTAAAAAGGGCGAAATACTCCGCAAGGTGCCCATTGAAACTGCAGCAGACGAACTGTTTAAAGAAATTGAAAATTTATAAGGAGTTAATTTAATTGGCTACAAACATTCCCTTGAATGAGGTTTTTTCGAAAATTGACCTTGATACAGACGAGGTCAACGGCATAGTAACGGATATGGCTGTTGATAAGCTTACCCGTTCCTTTGTTGTGTCTGTAACCTTTAAGTCGGTAATAAATGCGAAAGCCATTGAACGCTACTGTGAAGAGGTTAAGCGTTGCTACAAGGCTGAGCATGTGAAAATTATTCCTACCTATGATATCGACGTGCCGACCGAGAAGGACATTTTAAAAACTGCAGCCAACTGCGTTTATCAGATAGGCTGTGAAACACCCTTTTACAAAGCAATATTCGATTCCTGCGAATACAGACTGGAGGACGGCAAAATAAAGGTTGTTCTCCGCCACATGAATGTGGACTATTTAAAGGACGATAGCATTGACAAAAGAATAGCAAAGGAAATTTCTGCTGCACTGAACATTAAGCTTGAGGTTGAGTTTATAGACGAGCCTATGGACATCGAGGTTAGCTTAGAGCCCATTTATAATATTGAGCGCACCGTTAAAAAGGCAACTGTTGAGCTTACAGAGGACGAGCCCATCTTAGGCAAAAAGTTCGAGATAAAGGAAATTACGCCCATGGGCAAAACTGACGAAGGCTCAGGCGAGGTTGTGGTTAAAGGCAACACCTTTGCTCTTTCCTCACGTTACCTTGAAAAGAGCGACAAGTACATAATTTCCTTTTACATTACCGACAACACAGGCTCTGTTGCTGTTAAGTTCTTTACCGCAGCAGACAATGCGGACGCAATTATGAACGCTCTTAAGAACACAAAGACAATTGTTGTAAAGGGCAAATGCGAGCTTGACTCTTACACCTCGGAGCTGACGATTAATGCCAGAAGCATTCTTCGTAACGAGGATGAGGAACTGACAAGCGAGCCCGATACAAAAATGAGCGACATCAACGAGGAAACAGGCTTCTGTGTTACCCACGGTAAGGTTCACTTTATTGATGTTAAGGAAATACCCAAAGCACAAAGAGCGATTATAACCTTCTACATGAACGACCCCTCGGGCTCTGCGGCATACCGTTTTTCCGTGCCAATGGCAGAAGCCGACAACATGAAGGGCTTTATTAAAAAAGCAGGCGGGCTTTTAGTTCGCGGCATTGTTACAAAGGACCGCTTCACCCATGAAATTACGGTTTCGGTTCGCAGTATGGAAAAGAGAGCCGTACCCGTAAGAGGCGACGATGCGCCCGTAAAGCGTGTTGAGCTGCATGCACACTCAAAGTCCAGCGCGATGGATGCTGTTGTTACAGCAAGCGACCTTGTTAACCGTGCAATCCATTGGGGGCACAAGGCTGTTGCCTTAACAGACCACGGCTGTGTGCAGGCCTTCCCCGAAGCAATGCACGCCAAGGAAGGTGCAAAAAGCGACATTAAGATTATTTACGGCGTTGAGGGCTACCTTATCGACAAGCCCGACAACTACAATTCCAAGGATACGGCTCGCTACCACATAATTATCCTTGCACAGAACCTTGTGGGGCTTAAGAATTTGTACAAGCTTATAAGCATTTCAAACCTTGACTATTTCTATAAGCGCCCATTAATGCCCCGTATTGAAATTGAAAAGCACCGCGAGGGCTTGATTATTGGTTCTGCCTGTGAAGCAGGCGAGCTTTTCAGAGCAATTCTTGCCGAAAAAAGCGAGGAAGAAATTGAAAGCATTGCTTCCTTTTACGATTATCTTGAAATACAGCCCATCGGCAATAATGAGTATATGCTCAGAAGCGAAAAGATTAAAAACGCAAACACCCGAGAGGACCTCATTGAGTTTAACAGAAAAATTGTCCGCCTGGGTGAAAAGATGAACAAAAAGGTTGTTGCAACCTGTGACGTTCACTTCTTAGATGCCAAGGACGAAATTTTCCGCCGTATTCTGCAGGCAGGTCAGGGATATCAGGACGCGGACTTTCAGGCACCCTTGTATTTCCGTAACACTGAGGAAATGCTTGCTGAATTCCAGTACTTAGGCGAAGAAAAGGCTTATGAGGTTGTTGTTACAAACACAAACCTTATTGCCGACATGATTGAAGATTATCGCCCCATTCCCCATGGTCAGTTCTCGCCCAAAATTGAAGGCAGCGAAGACGACATACGAAACATTTCCCGTGCAAACGCCGAAAAGCTTTACGGCACACCCCTGCCCCAGATTGTTGAGGACAGATTGAATGCGGAAATTGAAAGCGTTGTTGACCACGGCTATGCTGACCTTTATAACATTGCACGTCTCTTGGTTGAGCATTCCATTGAAGACGGCTACATTGTAGGCTCCCGAGGCTCCGTTGGTTCCAGCTTCCTTGCCTACCTTTCAAACATTACCGAGGTTAACTCACTCTGTGCACATTACCGTTGCACAAACTGTAAGCACAGCGAGTTTTTCACACATGGTGAATACGACTCGGGCTTTGACATGCCCGACAAAAACTGCCCCGTATGCGGCACACCCCTTACAAAGGATGGTCACGATATTCCCTTCGAAACCTTCCTTGGCTACGGCGGCGGTAAGCAGCCCGATATTGACCTTAACTTCTCGGGCGAATATCAGCCAAAGGCACATAAGTATACGGAGGAGATTTTCGGCGAGGGCTACACCTTCCGCGCAGGCACTGTTTCAACCGTTGCCGAAAAGACAGCCTTCGGTTATGTTATGAAGTATTGCGAGGAAAGAAACCTTCACTACAACCAGCCCGAAATTGAAAGGCTGAAGCTGGGATGTATGGACGTTAAGAGAACAACAGGTCAGCACCCGGGTGGCATTATAGTTCTGCCCAAGGGGCACGACATTCACGAGTTCACCCCTGTTCAGCACCCTGCAGACGATACAGAAACCGACATTATTACAACACACTTCGACTACCACAGCATTGATGAAAACCTTCTTAAGCTTGACATTCTCGGTCACGATGACCCCACCATGATTCGTATGCTGGAGGATTTGACAGGTGTTAACGCCCGTGAAATACCTCTTGATGACCAGAAGATAATGAGCTTGTTCCTTTCCCCTGAGGCTTTAGGCGTTACAAAAGAGGACATCGGCAGCGAAACAGGCACCTATGCCGTGCCCGAGTTCGGTACACACTTTGTGCGCCAGATGCTTATGGACACGCAGCCTAAAACCTTCTCGGACTTAGTTCGTATTTCGGGGCTTTCACATGGTACAAACGTTTGGACAAACAACGCACAGGATTTGGTTCGTGCAGGCACCTGTACCTTAAGTAAATGCATTTGCTGTCGTGACGATATTATGATTTACCTTATCCATATGGGCATTGACCCCGGTCACGCCTTTAAGATAATGGAAAAGGTACGTAAGGGTAAAAAACTGCAGCCTGAGGACGAGGTTGAAATGCGAGCAGCAGGTGTGCCCGAGTGGTACATTGATTCCTGCAACAAAATTCAGTACATGTTCCCCAAGGCCCATGCGGCGGCATACGTTACAATGAGTTTCCGTGTTGCTCACTTCAAGCTCTACTACCCCATCGCCTTTTATCAGTCCTATTATACAGTTCGAGCCGACACCTTCGACTACGAAATGATGGCAATGGGTCAGGCAAAGGTAAAGAGCACCATGGAAGAGCTTAGCAGGGTTGAAAAGCCCACAGCCAAGGACAAGGTTACCATGACAATTCTTGAGGTTGTAAACGAAATGTACGCCCGCGGAATTGACTTTACACCCCTTAACGTATTCGATGCCCACCCCACAAAGTTCCTCAATGTTGACGGCAAGATAATGCCTGCACTTAATTCCATTGCAGGGTTGGGTACAGCGGCGGCAGAAAGCGTTAAGAAAGCAAGAGAGGAATCGCCCTTTAAGTCTATCGACGACTTTAAGGCAAGAACAAGCGTTTCACAGACACATATTGAAACCTTAAAGCGCCTTGGCGCATTTGGTGACTTGCCCGAATCGAGCCAGGTAACGTTATTTGAATTGGGATTCTAAACAGCAAAAAAGTCAGCTTAAAAAGCTGACTTTTTTTCGTGCATATGCTTATGTTTTCTGAATGGAACAAGTTTTGCTTTATTAAGTGCCACCATTATAACAGGGATTAGTACAAGCTGAAGGATAATGCCCGGGATTGCATTTAAGAATGCGCCCGATATAAATGCGTATACACTAAAGCCCTTTAAGCTACCGCTTAAAAGTATTGCCATTACTATGCCCCACACTATTCTGCCAAGGAGCATGCCTGCTATCATGCAGCGGTAAAGCATTTTCACGCACTGCCATTTTGCATGGGTGTATAAGTAGCCGATAACTAGCCCGTAGGTTGCAAGCTCAAATGCCATTGCAACTGCACCGGGAAACATTACGGGCATACCGAACATTGCAGAGCGCAAAAGGGGCGTTATAAACCCTACCGCCAAGCCATACCATGGGCCACAGATAAGACCGCACAGAATAACGGGCAGGTGCATGGGAAGAAGCATGTTACCGATAGCCTGAATCTGCCCTGTGAAAAACGGCAGAACAATGCCTATTGCAAGGAACATTGCTGAAAGCACCATGTTTTTTATATGTAAGTTTTTCATAAAAACACAACCTTTCACTTAATTAAGGCAATTATAACACATGTAGCTCTCATGTGCAAGAAAAAAGGTCAGCTTTTGCCGACCTTTTTTATGGTTTAAAATTATTCTAACACTGCACCGCGGTTGCCGCTTGTAACCATACGTGCATAGCGTGCAAGGTAGCCTGTTGTAACCTTGGGCTCACGGGGCTGCCATGCTGCTTTTCTCTTTGCTAATTCTTCGTCACTTACCTTAAGGTTAAGTGTGCAAGCATCAATGTCGATGCTGATAATGTCGCCTTCCTCGACAAGTGCGATGGGGCCGCCTACTGCCGCCTCGGGAGAAACGTGACCGATGGATGCACCACGGGATGCACCACTGAAACGACCGTCTGTAATTAATGCAACGGTTGAGCCTAAGCCCATGCCTGCAATGGCACTTGTGGGGTTAAGCATTTCTCTCATGCCGGGGCCACCCTTGGGGCCTTCGTAGCGGATAACAACAACGTCGCCTGCTACAATCTTGCCGCCCTTGATAGCTGCAATTGCGTCTTCTTCACATTCGAAAACTCTTGCAGGGCCTTCGTGCTGCATCATTTCACTGACTACGGCGCTTCTCTTTACAACGCTGCCGTCGGGTGCAAGGTTGCCCTTTAATACAGCAAGACCGCCTGTTGTGGAATAAGGATTATCCATTGTTCTGATAACGTTGGGGTTCTTGTTAACGTGGCCCTTTACAGCCTCGCCTATTGTTTTGCCTGTAACTGTCATGCAATTTTCGTTGATAAGACCCTTTTCACAAAGCTGGTTAATAACAGCGTAAACACCGCCTGCTTCGTTCAAATCTTCCATGTATGTGGGGCCTGCAGGAGCAAGGTGGCAAAGGTTGGGTGTGCGTGCGCTGACCTCGTTTGCAAGCTCAATGTCGAAGTCGAAGCCGATTTCGTGAGCGATTGCAGGAATATGTAACATGCTGTTTGTGGAGCAGCCAAGTGCCATATCAACAGTTAAAGCATTCATGATAGCTTCCTTTGTGATAATGTCACGGGGACGGATGTTCTTTTTGTACATTTCCATAACAGCCATACCTGCATGCTTTGCTAATTTCAAGCGTTCAGAATAAACTGCAGGGATAGTGCCGTTACCGGGTAAGCCCATACCAAGTGCTTCTGTTAAGCAGTTCATACTATTTGCTGTGTACATACCCGAGCAGGAGCCGCATGTGGGGCACGCATTGCATTCAAAGTCTTTAACGTCGTCCTCGGTCATTGTGCCTGCTGCGTAGCTGCCTACAGCCTCGAACATGGAGGAAAGGCTTGTTTTGTGACCCTTAACGTGGCCTGCAAGCATGGGACCGCCCGATACAAACACTGTGGGCACATTAACTCTTGCTGCAGCCATTAATAAGCCGGGCACGTTCTTGTCGCAGTTGGGAATCATAACAAGTGCGTCGAACTGATGTGCTGTTGCCATACATTCGGTGGAATCGGCAATTAAGTCACGTGTAACTAAGGAATACTTCATGCCGATGTGGCCCATTGCAATACCGTCACAAACGGCAATTGCAGGAAACATTATAGGTGTACCGCCTGCAGCTGCAACGCCTAACTTTACAGCCTGGGCGATTTTATCAAGGTTCATGTGGCCGGGCACAATTTCGTTATAGGAGCACACAATGCCTACAAGAGGCTTACTGAGCTCTTCTTCTGTTAAGCCTAAGGCATTAAAGAGGCTTCTGTGAGGTGCCTGCTGCATGCCTAATTTTACGTTATCACTTTTCATTGAGTACATCTCCTTGGGGATAAAAATATTGCATTAATTATACCATTTTTACCCCCGTCAGTCAATACAAAAGTGTTTTATGATGATTTAAGGAATATGAATCTCTGTGTAGGTGTTTGGGTGAATGCTTGTTTGGCTTTCCACAAGGGTATGTTGAAAACCATGTGGAAATTTCAAACATTTTTCTTCAATTCAGGCTATGAGTGCAGCAATATTATTATTTTCTCTTTTTTATTTCCTTTCTTCTTTTCTTTTTTATTTTCTTTTTTATTCACATTCATATTTTAATTAATATTATAATTTATATTATTTTTCTTATTATTGTTAACATGTGTTGACAAGTGTAAACATTAGCCTTAAAAACAGCCACTTATTGCACAAAAAAAGCACAGAAATGCTCTGTGCTTAAAATTGTTCTGTCGGTTTGTATTTATTTATCACGTTTTTCATTTCTGCAACAAGGTTGTCTTTATTAAGTGTTATTTCGTCGGTCATTTCACCTTCGGGAGCATTGTAGGCTTTTATGAAGCCCGTTTGCTTTTCGTCGATGTAAATGAAAATTTCTTTATTCGGAAAGCGAATGTCCATAACCTCGCCCCAGTCGCCTCTGAGGCTTCTGACATAATCTGAGTTTAACAAAAAGAAGTCGAAGGCTGCCATTGCGTTTGCTAAAACTAAACGTTCCATAAATAATCGCTCCAATCAAAAAAGGTGTGGGCATGAAGCCGCACACCATAAAAAGCATGCACCCTGCCCTATTGTTGCGACACAAATAGAAACCCCACAAAGGAAAGTCAAACAGAGGCACACTTTTTTACAAAAGTTTGCCCCTTTGTGGGATTAATATTCTATTTATGTCGCAGTGTTATTATACCACTTCTTCCCTTTATGTGCAAGAGGTTATTTTTTCACGTTCAGCAAAGCTTGGCATATTGCTTCCAACGCAAATAGGGACGGGTACGTTTTGCGTTGATTTCAACGCGTTTTGTACCCGTCCCCATTTGCGTTGAAGAAAGGTGTGGAATATTTTCCCTATATCGCATTTGCACTCACTTTCCGCTGTAGCGCAAGCGTAGTTCTGCGCTTTGCACTCTGCATTCTGCACTTAAAAAGGCGCTGCTTTCGCAACGCCTTTTTTATTATTAGTATTTGGGACGAGCCTTATAGTGAGTGTGAAGTAATTCGTGGCTCTTATGGCCGCAGGGCTCGCCGAGGAATTCCTTGTAAAGTTCCTGTACATAGGGGTTTTCATGGCTCTTACGGATGGGAAGGCTTCTATCTTCGTCGTAAATTGCCTTAGCACGGATAGCGGCAATGTCCTTTTCCATTCTTTCCTTATTGGAAACGATGGGCTGACCGCCACCTGTGATACAGCCGTTGGGGCAAGCCATAATTTCGATAAAGTCAACCTCTACCTCGCCTGCCTTGATGGAGTCAAGAAGCTTCTTTGCATTAGCAAGACCGTGAGCAATAGCTGCACGAACTGTAATGTCGCCTGCGGGAACATTGGCAAACTTAACGCCTTCAAAGCCACGCACTGCTTCGAATTCAACCTTTTCAAGGCTCTTGCCGGAAAGGATTTCGGCAACTGTACGGAGAGCTGCTTCCATAACGCCGCCTGTTACACCAAAGATAACAGCTGCGCCTGTTGCTGCATCGCCGAAGGGAGTGTCGAACACTTCGTCGGGAAGCTTATTGTACTGGATGCCTGCTTCACGAATCATTGCTGCCAATTCTCTTGTTGTGAGAACTGCATCAACGTCCTGAAGACCGTTTACGCTGAGCTCGTCGCGGGCTGCTTCGAACTTCTTAGCTGTACAAGGCATGATAGATACAACGTAGATATCTTCGGGGTTGATGCCCTGTTTTTCTGCGTAGTAGCTCTTAATGATAGCACCAAACATTTCGTGAGGAGACTTACAAGAGCTTAAGTTATCCAAAAATTCGGGATAGTTGTGTTCACAGAACTTAATCCAACCGGGAGAACAGGAAGTAATCATCGGGAGCTTACCGCCGTTCTTAATTCTGTTAAGAAGCTCTGTGCCTTCTTCCATGATTGTAACGTCGGCACCAAAGTTTGTGTCGAACACCTTGTCGAAGCCAAGGCGACGGAGAGCTGCAACCATCTTGCCTGTTGTTGCAACGCCTTCAATGCCAAATTCTTCACCGAGTGCTGCACGAACAGCGGGAGCTGTCTGTACAACAACGTGCTTACCGGACGCAAGTGCTGCCCAAACGTCGTCCTTAGCGTCCTTTTCTTTAAGAGCGCCAACGGGACAAGCCGCAATACACTGACCGCAGTTTACGCAGTCAACTTCGCCAAGGCTCATTTCGAATGCACAGCCTATCTGTGTTGTAAAGCCTCTGCCGATGGGGCTGATAACGCCTACTGCCTGAATGTTGTGGCATACGTTAACGCAGCGGCGGCAAAGAATACACTTGTTGTTATCACGAACAATAGAGGGAGAAAGACTGTCGATTTCGTATTCGCATCTTTCGCCAAGGTAAGGAATGTCGCCTACGCCTAAATCGTCAGCAAGAGCCTGAAGCTCGCACTTCTGATTACGTGTACAGGTGAGGCACTTTCTGTCGTGGTTAGAAAGAAGGAGCTCTAAAACAGCCTTTCTTGCACTTCTTACCTTGGGTGTGTTTGTAAACACTTCAATACCCTCAGCTACGGGGTATACACAAGCTGCCTGTAATGCTCTGCCGCCCTTAATTTCTACAAGGCACATTCTGCAGGAGCCTGTTTTGCTTAAATCCTTCAAAAAGCAGAGAGTGGGAATTTCAATTCCTACCTGTCTTGCTGCTTCAAGGACAGTAGTGCCGGCAGGAACTGTTACGTCCTGACCGTTAATTTTTAAATTTACCATATTCATAATTCACACTTCTCCTTTCTTACTTCTTTACTATTGCGCCG